>JAIXVG010000528.1 GCA_027483145.1 Planctomyces sp. | reverse complement strand
TCGGAGCTGATTCGCTGTGCGCTTTTGAGATTTCCGTAAGCTTTGGCGACATCGTCATGCAGGGTTTGGCGATTCTCTTTGACCATCGCCGTTCGCACTCGGCGCTCATAGCCGATGATGTTGTGGACGACTTTGCCAATGTTCTCGATGATCTCGGCTTCGCTTTTGCCAAGGGTGGCTTGATTAGAGATCTGGTAGAAGTCTCCCATGGCCTGGCTTCCTTCCCCGTAGAGGCCACGGACCGCCAGACCTATTTTTTGCAGGGCCTGAAAAACTTTTTGAATTTCCTTTGTTTCTTGCAGGACAGGAAGGTGAAGGAGAACACTGACCCGAATTCCGGTTCCGATGTTGGTTGGGCAAGCAGTCAGGTAGCCCAGTTTTGCATCGTAAGCGTAAGTGACCTTCGCCTCGATTTCGTCATCCAGCTCGTTGATTTCATTCCAGGCGCTTTCGAGAGCTAAGCCGCTGCGCAAGACCTGTAAACGCAAATGGTCTTCTTCGTTGACCATCACACTGACGTTTTCTTCGTCGGTAAAGCCGACTCCGCACTGGCCATGATCTTCGGCTTGCTCGCGGCTGATGAGCTGCCGCTCGACAAGTAGCTGGCGATCGATCGCGTCGAGGTTGTTGACTCTCACGTAGGTGAGGGGCCTGCGGACAGCCAGCTCAGAAATTCGAGTCGCCAGCAGCTGTTCCACTTCGGCACGCATTGTTTCAGAGGCGCGATTGACAAACGGAAACGCGGCGACGTTGCGAGCCAGCCGAATACGGCTCGACATGACAATATCTGACTCTGGCCCAGAGGCCTTGAGCCATTCGCCGCTGCGCTGCGAGAGCAAATCAAAATCCAATCTGCACCTCGATGACATTGCTAAAACAAGTGTTGTCGAAAACTGTCTAAAGTGTGTGCGAATCAGGAGGGTGTTCCAAACGCCTCTGCTTCCAGGCTTTTCAGCTTATCGCGCAGGCGAGCTGCGTCTTCGTAGTCTTCACGTTCGATGGCTTCGCGCAATTCGGTTCGTACACGTGCGAGGTCGAATTGAATCTGGCTGGCTTGCGGCTCGCGCTTAGGTATTTTACCGCAATGGGTATCACTTGAGTGAATGTTTTCGATGAGCTGCAGCAGTTCGGTGCGAAACGCGTTATAGCATTCGCCACATCCCAGCCGACCTCGACTTCGAAATTCCTTGAAGGTAATGCCGCATGATTCGCAAACGGTCTCGGCTTCGTTGGGGTCGGACTCTGTTTCGACCTCTTCAGATTCTGTTTCAGTCGATTCGGGATTGTCGAGATAGTCCTTAATGCATGTTTCGCATAAGTGCAGCGCCTTCACTTCACCTTCGAGGATCTCGGTGATGTGGTGGACGGCTGGTTTTGCACATCGGCCGCACTTTTTCATCTGTCTTGCGCTTCGTTAGAAATCGAGTCTACTTACAGGCTGCTGATACCAATTCAGGTTCCGATTCTTTCAACCATAATTATGTCGACCAAACCGCACGAATGGTAGCAGGCAACTGGAATGGTAGCCGGGGCGAAAGTGGCGTCAACAAGCAGACGGGCTCGCCGCGGGGCTGCTTGGTCTGCCAAGACCTGCAAAACTGGCCTGTTCGTGGCGGAACGCGGAATCTTTCTGAGTCAGGCCGATGCCAATCGCGCTGGCAGGTTGTTTCTCAAAAGTTTTTGTTGCCGCCAGTTCTTTTTAGCGGCCCCGAACCGCGAAGTCTGGTCCAGAGGCAAATTGACCAGCGGCTGGCTGATTCACGCCTGGAAATGGCTACTGATCGTGCCGCAAAACACCTCTGCTGAGAACGGAGGCCTCCCCGTTCTTTCCGGCCGGTATTGCCGGTGGCCATGCTGCCAATGCCGGTATTGCCAATGGGTGCATTGGCGTACAGCCTTATTGAGGTCTCTCATCTGGGGATTTCGCCAACTCTCTTATAAAGCTCGTCTGGCTGGCACTGTCGGGGTTGTGAACGGTTCTCAGCCGGATTATTCTGCTGTTTGGTTTGGCCGACCCGCAAGCATGACGCGATGGCGAGTCCGACGATTTTCGGCAGGCTGCGTGAGGGCGATTTTTTCGCAGTTTGCAGCCCACATACTTCAGATGAAGGAGATATTAATGGGATCAGTTCGAGCTGAAGGTGTGGCCGAGATTCTGTGGGAACTCAAGCGAGCCAACAAGCTGGCGACGCTGACTGAAATTGCTGGTCGCTGCGGCTTCAAGGCCGGTGTCGGTGGCCGCACCATGTTGACGTGCATTGAAGCCGTTCGTCGCGATTGGCCCCACCTGCAGTGGTGGCGGGCAGTGCAGGACGACGGGCTGGTCGCTGCAGAATCAGAACAAGCTTCGCACCTGACCTCGAATGGGTTTGACGTGGCTCCGGCCGATGGCAAAGAGAACATGGTGACTGTTGTCGATTTCTCTGCACAAGCCATGATTTGGGAACCGGCCGCACTCAGCTAGTGCACCGTCAACGTTTAATCTTTGTGGGCCACTTGCTTTGCCTGTGCGAAGTGACCTGATTTTCTATTCAAGGTTGCAGTAGTAGTACCCATAGCGACCTACTCGAGTTCTTAAGCCTGACAAGCCACTAGCTTTGTGAGGCAAATCATCATTAGTCCCACAGCGCCCGCAGGCCAAAGAAGGCCGTGTCCTTCGCGCGACGTGCTCCTTCCTTCAGCCAACTGATCTGCGGGTTCGTGCAATACGTCATGCTCAGAATGATTCGACAGTCCCCAGCTACGGTTGGCGATGCTTTGTGAAGGACCCTCGCCCCTTCGAACAGAACCAGCGTTCCGGGCTGAAGTGGCACGACTTGCTCTTGCCGAGATCGGTCGCGAAACGTGAACTGGCTGGCAGACAGGCCACTATTTGAACCACGGTTCTCCAGGCAAAGCAGAACAGTAAAGTGGCGTCCCCGGTAAAAGTTATGGTCGAAGTGCCAATTGATATGGTCGCCAGCTTCAAGGTAGGCCAACACCGAGAGGGAGCTTTGGTCCTGCACAGGCGTTGGATAAACGAGCTGCCCTACCACCTTTGAAACGCAATCCATAACCAGCGGCGAATGATAAAACGCCAAACAAAGTGGCCCGTGCAGGTGGATCGCCTGATAAGAAAGGGCTGCTCCTTTTTTATGGGTTGGGATGTAGCTTCGAACCATTCGCTCGCGGTTGCCGTTGGCTTCGTCCAGCAATCTGCCGACCAACTTCGCGTTGGCGAATGCTGGCAGTGCAACAAGATGCTGCCGCTTGAAGGCCGACCGTTGCTCGTCGCTGACTTGATGCTCAGCCAGCCCTAGTGCTTGTGAGGCGGCGGCATCGCCGTGCAACTTGGCCAGATCGCGATAAATCGCCTGGCGTTTTTTTGCGTGCTGACGCCAGCGAGCCGCAATGAGCAGGCTGCCAACGCCGAATAACAGAATAGTCCAAACGGCCCAATTGGACGCTGACAT
>JAIXVG010000561.1 GCA_027483145.1 Planctomyces sp. | reverse complement strand
GTGGCCGGGTCGGAGACGCGAATCGAGCAAGATCTCAAATTTCTCGCCTCCGATGAATTGGAAGGGCGTGGAGTTGGCACCGAAGGTCTGAACTCAGCCGCAAAGTTGATTGCCGCCCGCTTCAAAGAGTTCGGCCTGCGCACCGATCTAATCGATGGACAACCGTTTCAAACATTCGAGCTGACAACCGGCTCGGTTCAGACGGGGACTTCGCTCCTTAGCTTGACGGTTCCCAACGATCCGAACATTCAGGTCCGTTCGTTTGCAGCGAACAAAGAGTTCGTCGTCGGTTCGTTTGGGGGCGCGGGCAAGTTTCAGAGCGAAGTGGTCTTCGCAGGCTATGGCATTGACGCCCCCGACATTGGCTATAGCGACTTTGCCGGGCTGGAGTTGAAGGGGCGGATAGCTCTTATCTTGCGGCGTACGCCCAAGCAGGGGAGCAAAGATGGACCCTTTAGTGGTCCGCATACCAGCGGTCGTCATGCAGACCTCCGCAGCAAGATCACGCTGGCCAGTTCCAATGGGGCTGCGGCCATACTATTTGTGAACGACGAGTACAGCGGGATCGAAGCTGCACGCAAATTGGCCGACCAAATCAAGGAGGTGAATGAACAAATCGCCAAGGCGATTGATGAGTCCCCCTTGGCGACTCCACCGGCAGATCAAGGCCGCACAGATAACAGTACTACGGCTTTACCACCCACCGTGTCTGCTGAGTTCGCCGAACAATTAAACAGCCTCGTTCAGAAGCGACGCGATCTGCTGAAGAAACAGTCCGAGTTCGATCCCGATCCCCTCATGTCGTTTGGCTATGGCGGGAATGGCGAAGTGAACACCGTCCCCTGCTTCCATATCAAACGACAGATTGCTGACGAACTGCTCAAGCGGGCCAATCAGCCGACTTTGTCGGAACTGGAAGCTCAGATTGACTCCGACTCAAAGCCTCGTTCTCGGCTCCTGGAAGGGATTCAGCTTTCTGGCGAAGCTCTTCTCGAACGAGTGAAGACAAAGGTGAGCAATGTGATTGGTGTGGTTGACGGAGCTGGCCCGCACGCCGACGAAACGATCGTCATTGGTGCCCACTACGATCACATTGGCAGTGGAGGTGCAGAGTCACTTGCTCCTGGCTCCAAAGAGATTCACAACGGGGCCGACGATAATGCCTCTGGTACAGTCTCCCTGCTGGAACTGGCCCGGTACTTCGGAAGCTCGACCTCAAAGCCAGCACGTAGACTGGTCTTTATTGCGTTCACTGGCGAAGAGCTGGGACTCCTGGGGTCTGCCCGCTATGTCAAGGATCCGTTGTTTCCGCTCGATAGAACCATCGCCATGTTCAACATGGATATGGTCGGACGACTAGCCGACAACAAGCTCACCGTGTTTGGCACGGGGACCAGCTCGCGGTGGGAAGCTCAACTCAAGCAAACGGCCGAGCCATTTGGCTTCGCCTTAACGTTTAATCCTGAAGGCTTTGGTCCCAGCGACCACTCGTCGTTTTACGCTCAAAAGATCCCGGTGCTCCACTTCTTTACGGGAACACATCCTGACTATCACCGCCCCAGCGACGACTGGGAGAAGATCAACCAATCAGGAATCGTCTCGATCACCCAGTTCATTGCCAAGCAAATCGATTTGACCCTCGCCGACCCAACGAAACCAGACTACATCGAGCTGAAGGAAACCGCCAAGGTGATGCGGTCGGGGTCGCGTCCCTATGTTGGTACGCTCCCCGATTTTGGGGGAGATCAGCCTGGTTACTCCATCAGCGGGGCTGCAGCGGGCAGCCCCGCTGACAAGGCGGGCCTCAAAGCGGGGGACCGCATTATTCAGGTTGGGGCAATCAAAGTCTCAAACCTTGATGACTTCGACCTAGCCCTTCGCAAGTTCAAAGGGGGCGACAGCGCAGAGTTCATCCTAATGCGCGGCCAGCAGGAGATTCGCGTGAATGTCGTCCTGGGCGATCCGCGATAGCACTCTTTGCGAACAAGCTATCGGCTACTCAACATCCGTTTGTTGATTCTGCCATTGCTCGAACTGGGCTTCGCTCATCCCCTTGGGCCGCTGAACTCCCTTAGCACCTCTTGTGGGCTGATACGCTGCTGGCTGCACTACCGAAACGGGCATCCCTGCATCATTGGCAAGGCTGCTGTCGGATGCCGGGGCCGCACTAGATCGGCCCGGAATAATCGCCGGTTGGGCTGGCAACGCTGATTTCGCGTTCGTACCTTCCGCTGCAAATCGGCCAGAACCGGGGACAAACGCTTCCTTCGAGCTGCGCACATCAAACGACTTAACTACCAGAGCTTTCTGCTCGTTCTCGGCTTGGTATTCGCCCCGCAGTCGCGACTGTAAGCTTCTGGCTTGAGTATGTCCAGGCGACTTAGCAAGGGCCTTCTGCGCGTGGTCCATCGCGGCCCGATCACTACCTGCTTCAGCCAGAATGTATGCAACGTTATAGTGGGCGTTGGCTGGACCGACTGCCCGTGTGTACTCAACTAGCGAGTCATCAATGTTGCCAGACCGCGCTAGCGCAGTGGCGTACTGGAATCTCAAGTTCAGGTCATCGGGTGATTCATCAACTGCCGTCCGTAGCGAATCGACTGCCAAGTCCCATCGCTCTTCTTTGGCATACATATTCGCGTAAGCAACCAACAGGGCTGGGTGCTTTGGGCCCAGTTTGGCTGCTTTTTCGAGCGTGGCTTTGGCTTCGGCATGGCGCCCTGCCAACTCGTCAAGCCGAGCTAACCCCAGCAAGGCATCGACCGACTTAGGATCTTTCTGCAATGCCGACTGATACGACTTGCGGGCATCGATATAATTCTGCTGAGACTCTTCCCACTGCCCGTAGGCCAGGTGCAGCTTCTTCGGGTCTTTCACCGATGCGGGTGATTCAATTTCTGCATCAGTTGCAGTATAGTTCTTCACTTGCGGGGTCTTCGCTTTCGACATCAAATTCGAAAGCCCACCGGTTCCCGAACAGCCAGTGGAAAAGCCCACCACCGCGATTCCCGACATCAACAGGGCTGAGAGCTTAACGTTGCAATGCTTGCTTAGGCGATCAACCAACGAACGAGAGGCAATCGAGCTCTCAAGCAGCGTTAGCTCAATTCCCTGGCGGCTGTCATTCGAACTCATCGGCAGCGAAGCGAATCCGAACCGGCCGCTGCAGTTTCTCGCTTCTAGACCAGTTGTGGCGATGTTTCGAGTCATCTCGACTCTCCTCAGACAAACCTTGCCAACCTGGCTAGTGCAACTGTAACGAGGGAAACCACCGGCCTCTCAGAGCGTACGGTTACCCTTTCTTCAACCCCAATGACGTAGGCCCAGCGGGTACCAGCCATCGGTCTTCTAAGGTTGCGGCTTGTAAAAGAATCGCTGGGCCGCATCCCGAATCAAGTCGGGGCTCATGCGCACCGGCTCTCTTTTAAATCGACAGATAGAATCGACAATCTCCAGCAAATCGCGCGGATCGCTACTTCTGGGAAGTCTTCCGTGGTCGTAGTGGTCGGTATACAAAGCCTCGAACGATTCTTTGTCGAAGCTAACCTGCCGCTGTCGACAAACCAGCTCGAAAATTCGTTGGAAATGGGGCTTGTCCGGCGGGTCAATCTTTACTTTATGTCGAATTCGCCTCAAAAAGGCGTCGTCAACCAGGTCCTTAGGATCGAGGTTTGTTGAGAAGATGATGAGCTGTTCAAACGGCACCGAGAACTTACGCCCGGTGACCATCGTCATGTAGTCGATTTTATCTTCCAGCGGCAGAATCCACCGGTTGAGCAGGTCTTTTGGCCGCACAAGCTGCCGACCAAAGTCGTCAATCAGAAAGACTCCCCCGTTGGCCTTCACATGCAGCGGCGCAGAATAAAACTGCGCGACTTTGTTGTACTGCAGTTCCAGCATGTCGAGGGTCAGTTCACCCCCTACAATAACCACTGGCCGTCTGATTCGTCGCCATCTCAAATCAACGGGGCCATCGCTTACGATATAGCTCGCCCGCTCGCTCGATGTTTGCCCATTCGTTACCCCCATGCTGGCCAGCTCGGCGTCGTCAGTCGTCTGATGCAACACCGGATCGTAGACCGTAATCACGCTTCCTTCGGTGGTAATGGCGTAAGGAACATAGATCTCGCCACCATAGGTATTAAGGAAGCGGCCCAGTGCCTTGGCAATCATGGTCTTTCCGTTACCGGGTGGACCAAACACAAAGATCGACTTTCCGCTGCAAACCGCTGGCCCCAACTCTTCCAATAGCCCCGACGGCATAATGAACCCTTCGAACGCCGCACGCAGCGTATCGGGGGTGCAGGCCATTCCAGTCACCGCTTGCCTGCGGCATTGTTCAACGTACTGCTCGAGTGGTACTGGTGCGGGTCCAATATACCGGCACGTCTCGAAGGCTTCCTTCGCCCGTGCTCGTCCCAGATCGGTCAACATAAACCGGTACGAAATCCGGCCAATCATTTCCCCCTGACCCACTTCAATCGACCGTGTATCTTTAAGGAACCGCAGTCCTTCATCCAACACGGGAAACGGCAGCCTGACCGACCGGGCGATATCCGCCCCCAGGAGGCTTCCATGCAAATACAACTCTTTGAGTATCGCATCGGTCACTTGAGACGTCGTCAGCCCACACTCTTTGAGGCTATTGGGGCTACGTGGCGCAATCGCTGGTGCCGCGTTCGTTGCCATCACGGCTGCCCGCGAGGTTGGTCTAGCTGCCGCAGCTTGGGCCTTTGTGGGTTGCGGCGTGACGCGCGGGGCAAACAAGTCTGTATACAAGTCGAAGACCGGTGCCCCTCCGTCACCGCCTGCGGGCTTGATGTCAGACATAACTTCCTCTCTTCAGTTTCCGCCCGCAGCTTATTGGCAACTGTCGCTCGACAACCGAACCGAACACCCGGTTTTGCTTGTTCGAAGCGGCAGGACTTTTCGAGCCGACAATGCCAATCGTCGGGTAATTCGAGTTGGAATCCATTAACCCGTGCAACTGATGGGTTACTCCGTTATCGCGCCCCAATTCACCCGTTTTGCAATCATGTTGTGGGGTGAAACGACAAGGCCGCGCACATCAAACACGAAGCCCACTCGGCGAAGCGCTTACAAATCTCAGCACCACCACGTTCAGCAGCCCCTTACCGAGGCGTTGATCCGGAACCGCCAGAGGCCCCGGCTGGGTTGGCCGTTGCCCCGGTCGCACCACCGCTGCTACCCGCACCTTGAGCACCTGTCCCCACACCGACGGTCATCAGCAGTCGTGGAGTCGGCATGCTCTGCATTTCTAAGAGGCGCAATTTGTTAATCTCGGTCGCAGGTCGGCTTTCTGGCAATTGCAGACGCGAAACCACCTGTACGCCGCCCCCTGGGGCCAGTTCATTGGTCAACTGCTGCGCGCGGGCAAACCGCACTGCATCAACTTCGGGACTCATCCCCTGAGCCACATAAACTGTCCGATGTTTGGCCGGAGCTGATGTGACAATCCAGTAGATCAAGCCTCGCCCAGCCGTATTCAGCTCATGAGTTTCCGGATGAAAATGGTACTCGTGAATGGTCGTCGCATCGGCCCAGCCATTTGCCGCCTGCTGTGCAAAGACCGTTTGAATGGTCTCGCGATCTTCCTGCACATACGGATGCGGCCAGTAGTGCGTGTGATGATACTTATGCCAGAACGGCTGAGACTTACCCGTGGGACGTGGGAACGGAGGCCAAAGCTTGCCATGCTTTTCGATCTGCCGCGTCCCTGCTGGTGGATCGCAGTCCTCGGCCGATTCGTCATTCCCCCAGCTCAACCAATCGCCAGCCAGCGCCGGCGAAGTGAACAACAACAGCAGCACGAATGCATGGGGAAGAGCTTTAGTCATAGTCCTCATCCTTGAACGACCCGACAACTCGGCCATAGCCGACTAAGGCGATTCCGCCCGCAACGGTTGTATCGGCATCACGACCAGCCACGACTGATAGAGACCATTCCCCCAGCAGCCAACTACGCAGCTTACCCAGAGCGACTTTCGCCTCGGTCCACGACTGGTCAATCACCAGCAAGAATTGCTGATCGGTGGAGATTTCTCTCATGGAACATCAGGACAGTACCCCGTAAATCCACCGACCCCGCCGTCATTCTTCTCGCCCGCCAAACGATCGCCAACTCGAACCCGCCCCTCGCGATCTAACCCGCATTATTCATGATGCAAAGCCCTCATCATCCGCCACGCGCTAGCGTACGGTTTCTTCGCGACCTGACAACAGCGACCAGCGCATCGTCACAGCTCGTTTTCGGGTGGCACTGGCTCTGCCAGTGTCCTTTAACGTCACCCAATCAGTCCTGTAGGGTCGGTATCACCGGCCTGCGGCTCAACCTGTTAAGACGTTATCTGTACAACTCACTCCATCGGCTGGGTGGCATTGTCTGTAGCAAAAGGTCAGGTGAATGTTGGGTGCCATGTTTGCCGCTTTGGGCAAGCATCGTATTTGTCAGTTCGAATCGATCATAGTCACGATACGTGCGTCTTGATGCACCGTTAAACTGGCTGGACCGCTTACTCTGTCGGCCCAGGCGAGGATGCTATGCAACTCGGGGGCCAACGGGCCAAGAGGCTATCTCTATGGTCCATCTCACCACAATGGTCGGGGACGCCTTCGCGGTGAATCGGTTTTGCTCAGCAAAGTAGGGTCCGCTGTGCGGACCGATTGCGTCATTCCCCTGCGTCGATGACTTGGCTGCTGCCTGGAGGCTCCTGCTCGTCTCTGCCCCAGTTTGGCGGATAGACGCCCTGCTTCACCCACTTGTGAAATGAAGAATACGGCCACTCAGACGGGGATTTTGCGTATCCGTGCTTCACCGGATTCCAATGAATGTAATCAAAGTGATGCTCGAAGTCCTCTTCGTCTTTAATCATGTGCTCCCAAAACCGCCGTTGCCAGATGCCGCGGCGGCGATTGCGCCTGCGTGACGTGGAAGTGGCTTGTTCGCGACCGCCAGCAGCCAAGTATCGCCTGGTGAACTCCTTCTTCAGCCAAGCCCAGCGGGTGGAATAGTCCGCATCACCTGGCGGCATGGCCCACAAAGCATGCAGGTGATCGGGCAATAGCACGATCGCTGATAACTCAAACGGCCAAAGAGTGATTGTTTCGCGAATCACTTCCCCAAGCAGACGCACGTTTTGAGCGTCTGCAAACAAAGGGGCATTGCGTTCGGTCTTCAACGTAAAAAAGTACGTTCCCCCGTGAACGCGATATCGTCGATAGTTTGGCATCCCGTCAGAATAATGCCCAATGAGCGGTCCGCACAGCGGACCCTACTTGGCTATCTCTATGGTCCATCTTACCACAATGGTCGGGGGCGCCTTCGCGGTGAATCGGTTTTGCTCAGTGTTTGGTGCGGTAACGGTGCAGCAGGCCGAATCCGACGAAACCAGGTGAACTAAATACCCAGACTGTTCCCAAAATGGGGTCGACATCAACAGCAATGCGACTTGCTGGCAAGACAAGCAGGTGAATAGACGACGTTGTCGATCACATGCTTACCCAAAGCGGCAAGCATGGCACCCATAATTCAATTCGCCGATCAGTGACAATGCCACCACGCCGCTAGCCCGCATGATTCATGATGCGAAGCTCTTATCAGCCGCCACGCGCAAGCGTGCGGTTTCTTCGGTCTCTTTCCCAATACAGTCTGTTTTTTGATCATTGGACCCAACTCAAATGACCACAACCAGTCGCTCCAATTCTCAAATCCTGCGTGAATTATGCGCGCTAGCGCCCGGCTCGTTCATCCCGGCCACTCCCTCTCTTCCCACCCCAACCGGTACCGCAACCTTTCACCTCTTCATCAACTATTCATCCAAACCCCCTTAACCACTTCAGAAGTCTTAGGAAACTTCTCCCCATTTTCTCTATTTCAGAAGCCTATCAGTCTGGCAATTAGCCCGGCCACCCCCTTACCTTATCGAGAGCGTACTGGACACCACCAAAACTTTTCGGGCCAACAGGCCCGTCGCATCAATATCTACGCACCCGCCTGAAGGCCGCCATCAGATGCTCCAGACAACGACTACATACTCCGCATCCACCAAGCACCGCACCGCTACCCGCCCATCGGTCCTCGCCCGGCTGGCGGCTGTGGCCAATCGGCTCGTCAGCCCGGTTTGGGGCCGCTCGCTCGCTAATGCCTTGCGACCCTCGCGACGCGCTCACCGGGCCACCAGTCACGCCGGCATCGCGGCCCTCTATTCGTCACTCGAAAACCGGGTCATGCTTGCCAGCAACCCCGTCCAGGTCAGCGATATCCGCGAATCGGGCAACATCTCCCCGACACAAGTCGGCAACAATCTCTTCTTCGTGAACGGCTCTCTCGAAACGGGACTCGAACTCTGGGCGGTCAAGCAAGTCAACATACCAGGGACCGGATTTGCCGAAACGACCGAACTCGTCAAGAACATCGCCCCCGGCCCACTGAGCTCCAGTCCACAGAACCTGACAGCCATCGACAACCTCCTCTATTTCACCGCCGACGACGGCGTTAATGGCCGCGAGCTCTGGAAGTCCGACGGCACCGCAGCCGGAACGGTCCTCGTCTCCGATATTCTCGCTGGCAGCAGCAGTTCGTCTCCCCGCTATCTGACGAACGTCAACGGCACCCTCTTTTTCTCGGCCGATGACGGCACCAATGGGTTCGAGCTGTGGAAGTCCGACGGCACCGCAGCCGGAACGGTGCGAGTCTCTGATATCGTCGCTGGCCGCAGCGGTTCGTCTCCCGACAATCTGACGAACGTTAACGGCACCCTCTTCTTCAGCGCCAATAACGGCGTCACCGGGACCGAGCTGTGGAAGCTGGACGATGCCGCCAACCGCATTTCGGGCACCGTCTTCAACGACCTGAATTCCAACGGTATCCGCGATGCAGGCGAAACGGGAATCACCAGTCGTGTTATCCACCTCGATGCCAACAACGACGGCTTCTACGATTTCGCCTCCTCCGAACAACAATCGTTTAACACCTTTCCAGGTCTGGCGATTGACGGCTCGACCACCCAGTTCGCCCCTCTCCGCTCGACCATCAACGTCACCGGCCGCCGTGGCAAGCTGCTCGATCTGAACATCAACGTTGATATCTCACATACCTGGGATGCCGACGTGGTCGCCACCTTAATTTCCCCCGATGGCACCCGCATCCCCTTGATTGTCAACGCCGGTAACGATGGCGATGACTTTGCCAACGCGACCCTGGATGACGAGGCCACGACTTCGATTACCAGCGGTTTCGCCCCCTTCACCGGGTCGTTCAGGCCGGTGGCCCCGTTAAGCAACTTGGATGGCATCAATCCCAACGGCGTCTGGACCCTCGAAGTCTGGGATAATTTTAGTGGTGCCGATGATGGGTCGCTCAATCTCTGGTCGCTGCAAATGACCACCGAAATCCCCGCCGAAGAACTGGTCGCCACCAATGCCGATGGCTTCTACCGCTTCGAACGCATCCCCAACGGCAACTACACCGTCCGGCTCCTTCCACAAGACAACACGCGGCAAACCTTCCCCACCAATAACGCGGGCCAAACCGCTAACGTCAACTCCGGGGCTTTGTCAGGGCTCAATTTTGGTGTCGGCCCCGCCCCGGAAATTGATGTTCTCGATAACGGCGTTTCCATCCCCGATAACACTGGCACCATGGCCTGGGGGAGCGTCACCCAAGGGGCAGCCGTCGGCGTCCGCACGCTGACGATTCAAAACACCGGCCTCGCTAACCTGACCCTCCAACCCGCCACCATCACCGCTAATTCCGGCTTCACCATTGTCAACAACTTTGTGGCCAACCAAACCGTCGCCCCCGGCGGTTCAGCCACCATCACCCTCGCCCTCAATAGTTCCACCCCCGGGGCAAAGACCGCCACCCTCTCCTTCGCCAACAACGACTCCAACGAAAACCCCTACAACTTCAACCTCTCTGCGAATGTGGTTGTCCCCGCAGCAGTCACCATCGTTGATGATGGCGATGCGGGCTACAGCACGGTTGGAACCTGGTCGACCGCCACCAGCGGCTTCCAGAATGACCGCCGCTTGGCCTCAGCCGGAGCAGGAAACGCCGTCTCCACCTGGGCCTTCACCAACCTGTTGGCGGGCCAGTACCGCATCTCGGCCACCTGGAATAACCCAGCCAGTAACCGGGCGACTGATGCCCTCTACACCGCAGCTGGGACGGCTGGTGGGGTACCGCTACTCAGCGTGCCGGTCAACCAACGCGTCAACCCAGTCGGCTTCACTGAAGGGGGAGCCACCTGGCAGAACTTGGGGAATGTGACCATCGCTGGGAACACCCTGTTTGTGAACCTGGCCAATACCCTTACCGGCCTCGTCACAGCCGACGCCATTCGGATCGAACGGCTCAGCACCGCTCCCGTCCAGCCGACCCCGGGTAACATTCTTGATGATGGAGATGCCGGCTTTAGCGTGACTGGGAGCTGGTTTACGACCACGGCCGGCTTCGGCAACGATCGCCGCTTAGCGAACCCCGGAGCAGGGAACGCCACCGCCACCTGGTCGTATACCAACCTGGCCCCCGGTCGCTACCGCGTGGCAGCTACCTGGAACAGCCCCGCCAGCAACCGAGCCGACAACGCGGCCTATACAGTCACCCCCACGGTCGGTGGACC
>JAIXVG010000326.1 GCA_027483145.1 Planctomyces sp. | reverse complement strand
TTCCCCGTCGTCTTGTTCGGTCGCCTCGCCGTCGACCAAACTTTGCAGGGGCAAGGCTTAGGGGCCTTACTTTTAGTCGACGCTCTGCGCCGATCCGCACAGATTTCTGAGCAAGTGGGCATCCGAGCCGTCGAAGTCGATGCCCTCAATGAGGCCGCCCGTAACTTCTACCTGAAGTTCGGATTTCGTTCGCTGCTTGACGATCCCCGACATCTTTTCTTGCCGATCCACGAAATCCGCAAGCTGAAGCTTGATCCCATTTAGCGGCGCTCCCTTCACCTTGGCCATTCGTCATCGTTTTGTCTAAACCTCACCAGCCCCTCCCCGAACCGACGATGCCAATCATTGGGTTCATCCCATTCGAATCGCTGGCTCAATCCATCGTTTTACCCATACTAACCCCTTCCACAGATTCGTCGTCACCCGCCCCCACGACCTGATTGTGATCGGCCACCATAGCCACCCTAACCCATTGCAACTCGATGACTTGCAGCATTCAGCCCTCGTAATCCTTACTGGGAATTGGTAACAGGGCAAAACCCATTACAATCATCCAAATGTCACCAGCAGCCTCATATCCCCTTAACCACTAACCACAGGAGCAGTTCGTCCGTGCGCAAAGACCAGCGCGGCGCCATTCGAACGGCGACCGAATCACTCATCTTCTTGCTGGTTGCAGTCCTCCTATTCCGGACGTTCGCTGCAGAAGGGTACATGATTTCCACTGGCTCGATGGCCCCCACCCTCCTCGGGTTCCATAAGCGCGTCGAATGCCCTACCTGTCACAATCACTTCCCCGCAGGTGTCGCCTACGACGACGAAGACAACCCCGCAGCTCGTCAGCCCCTCACTCGCGCCCAGTGCCCTAACTGCGGTCAGGGAAGCATCGACCTCGCCAATATCGATCGCAATCATGGCGATCAACTTCTCGTCTTCAAAAACGCCTATCTCCTCGAAGATGTCCGGCGGTGGGAAGTCATTGTTTTCCGCAATCCGTCTAAACCCACCGAAGCCTACGTCAAACGAGCCGTTGGGCTTCCCGGTGAAATGGTTCTCTTGAAGCGGGGCGATGTCTACATCAACGATGTCATCGCTCGCAAAACGCTCGCTCAGCAGCGTCAATCCCGCATTCTGGTCCACGATGCGAATCGCGCTTCTCCCCTTGATGAATACTCGAAACCCCACTGGTACGTCGAATCACAAGAACAACTTGCTGGCCCCTTATTTGGCGAAGCAGCCCCCACCCCTGAGACCACCCCACCTGCTGGCGCCTGGATGGGCGACGGAGCCACGTTTGCCATCTTAAAGCCCGCTAATGTCGACGCGGCTAATTCCGCCTCGTCCACCATCGCTTATCGCCATTGGATTCGCGCTAGAGGCTTCCACGAAACAACCGTCTCCCTCGCCAAATGGCCCAGCGATGTCGAACCTCAATCGGTTCCCCGCGCCGGCATTCGCTTCGATCCAACCCTGGGCCAGCTATCGTGTACCGGTGCGTTACCTGAAGATGTCCGCAATCAACTTCTCGCCACGACCAGCGACCTAATCTTCGCCCGCGCCATTCGCGAACTTTACTATCGCTCCCACTGTGCTCCCATCACCGACACCTATGGCTATAACCCATTAGACCCCTCCATCAAGTCGTCCGATGTTCGCGATGTCATGCTCACCTTTGAAGTCGAACCGGCGATGGCCTCAGGCAAACTCGAAGTCGAAGCCGATCTCGGTTCTCAGCAACTCTCCATCATTATCGATCTCGACACTCAAAGCGTCCGGCTTCTCATCCCCGGCCAGGATGTCCCCATCCGCACCGGCCCTTTGAATGCCCCCAATGCTAGCGGCAAGCGTCTCATCGAAGTCTCGCTCTTCGATCAGCAAGTCGCCGTTGCAACGCAGCTACAAGAAGCCTTTGGGCCCTTCGGCTTCACCATCCCCGATGGAACCCCCGTCTCCCGCACGCCGTTTCGGATTCGCTCTCAAGCATTCGCCGGAAAAATCTCGAATCTCAGAGTCTATCGCGATATCTACTACACCGACGACCGCAGTCGCCACGCCGTCGCCCGGCCGTTCCAACTTGGCCCCCACGAGTACTTCGTACTGGGCGATAACAGCCCTGTCTCTCACGACAGCCGCCGTTGGGACCATCCCGGAGTCGCACAGTCACTTCTCTTAGGCAAACCCTTCCTGGTCCATCTCCCCTCCAAACCCGGCAGCCTGCAAATCGGCACCCTCGAACTTCACCTCCGCCTCCCCGACTGGGACCGCATTCAACTCCTCAAGTAACTTCCTTTTCCCACTTGGACAGCACTGCCGTTGGGTGGCACTGGCGGTAGCTTTGAACCGCCAGTGTCTTCACCTTTTTCTTTTGGTTTCTTCCCATCGGGTGCCACTGGCTCTGCCAGTGTCTTATTACCACGTTTGACTGGAACGCCTTGAAGCCTCAGCAAAAGTGCGTGGTTTTTGTTAACAATGACCCCAATCCAATCGGCTGACACCGCTGGCTTGTCCAACACTGTCTTTGGCCTATCCCCCATCCACTCAGTTGCAGTTTTGCCCTCCCCACCCCATATTCACATGGTCATCCGTTGCAAGCAAAACCCAAGACCTTTTGGGACTAGCCTGCATCGGGTCCCGACCGACTTCCCCAGCCACTGGCTAACACCAAGGAACAGCCCATGAAGCGCCCCGCAGCCGTCACCCTCAAAGGCAATCCCGTTGACCTCAAAGGCCGAGCACTCCATGTCGGCGACATGGCCCCCGATTTCTCTCTCCAGGACAACGGCTTAGGCGAAGTCACCCTCGCCTCAAGCGCCGGCAAAACCCGAATCGTGGTTACCGTCCCGTCGCTCGATACCTCGGTCTGTGCCCTCGAAACTAAAAAGTTCAACGACCAGGCAGGCTCGCTCCCCGGCGTTGAAATTCTGGTGGTCAGCATGGACCTCCCCTTCGGCCAGAAGCGCTGGTGCGGCTCGGAAGGAGTCGAGTCAATCAAAACCCTCAGTGCCCACCGCTGCACCGACTTCGGCAACGATTACGGCGTCCTTATTTCCGGCGGACCACTCGACCGCTGCTTAGCCCGGGCCATCTTCGTCATTAACCCCGCCGGCAAGCTGACCTACGTCGAATACGTCCCCGAAATCGCCGAGCACCCCGCATACGACGCCGTCCTCGCCGCCGCTAAGGCGTAACAATCAACGATCACCAGCATTAACTATCACCAACAACCCGCGAGCCGGGGGTGCAAACCCCCGGGTTTCGCAAGCCGTTTCAAACCAAACTTGCGGCTCGCAGTCTTAGATTCAGCATTCAAACCCATTCCAAGACGCCACCGTCAATAGCCATGCGGCCTGTTCAATTTCAATTGCCAGCTTAGGCGAGTTCAATCATCAGCTTGGGTGAGCCGGGGGTGTCAACCCCCGGGTTCTAAACCCGCCCCCTCCTTCACGTCCATCCCCAATCCGCCGTGCCAAGTCATCTCATGGCCGCGTACAGCACTACTCAGCTCCCCCCGCCAAAAAACAAACCACGAATCCAACGAATCTCACAAATCAAAACAACTTCCCGCACCTCATGCTCTAAAGTTTTGATTCGTATAATTCGTCTAATTCGTGGTCACCCTCTTCACTCCGCCCGCCGCTTTACTTCCGCCCACCCTCCAACTGCCGAAACTCGTGGAAGTGCACATACTCCCAGTGGCGATACATTGGCGACTTATTCACCAGCACCTCGTGCGGCCCAATCGCCTCCACTCGCCCTTCGCACAGTACAACAATCTCATCAACTCGCCGTAGCGTTGCCAGCCTTGTTGGCAGATAGATCACCGTTCGCTCGCGCGCAATCCGGTTGTAGGCATCTTCCAACAGCGACTTTGTGTCCTCATCCAACGTCGCGCTTGGTTCTTCAATAATCAATAGCGCCGGCCGCCTGACCATGGCCCGCGCCAGTGCCAACCGAAACTGTTGCCCAACATCCAGCGTCAGCGCATTGGGATCGATCACCGTCTCGTAACCATGAAACAGTCCCACAATAAAGTTATGGGCATGCGTTTCCTTGGCCGCATCAGTCACCTGCTGCATCGAGTATTTTCCACCTGCCTCGATATTCTCCAGGATCGTCCCAGCCAGTGGCCGATCGGTCGCCGAGGCCAAAATCGTCTCCGCTCTCAGCGATTCCAGCGTCGCACCCGCAATATCCTCTCCATCAAACAAAATCTGCCCAGCCTGTGGCTCAATAAACCGGGCTAGTAAAGCCGCAGTACACTTCGCCCCCATCCCGTCCAGCGAAATAATCGCATACTGCTTCCCCGCCTTCAGCTTCAAATCCATCCGATCAAGCACCGGCTGAGTCTCCCCCGGTAACCGATAAACCACCTGCTCGAACCGCAGCTCATCAGTCAGCGGCTGCAAGAACTTCGCCCCAACCGTTTGGCTAACCGTTGGTATACGGTCGAGATACCGAAAGACTTTCGAAGCAGCCTCCACAATCTGCTCTCGCCGATCAGCCTCCCTGACCAGCGCCATCACCCCCGGAATCATGAATAACAGCGCCACCAGAAACACCATTGCTCCCGGCAGCGACAAGCTGCTGCTATCCATCAGTACTTTTGTCAGCGTAATGAACAGCAGAAACGCCACGATCGCCACACAGGCACAAATCGCAACCAGCCGGAGCCACAGCGAATCATCATCGAACCGGGTCTTCTCTTTGATCGCTCGGGTAAACCGACTTAGCGTCGCCGCAAACTCAGAGTGCTCACCCTGATCAATCCCAAACCCCTTCACCAGCCGCGCCTGATCGAGCGATTCCGATAGCTGCCGTAAGTCGTGGGACGCCCGGTCACTGGCCAGGTTTCGTGCCGTAAACAATCGCCGCCTGCTGGTCTCAAGCGCATACCCTGCCAGCCCCACTGGCAACAACCATTGCATGCACAACAGGGGATCAACACTCAGCATCGCAATGGCATACGCCAGCAGCTTCGGCGGGTATCGCAACGCATGCAATAAGCCCGAAAAGACCCCGTTCTCAATTCGGCCGATCTCAAATGTGAACAGCCGCTTTGTCTCTTCTGCTGCGTCGCCAGACAGGTCTTCACATCCCAGCCGCATCGCTTGACGGTAAACGTTTTTCCGCAGCCCCGAGCCCAGCTCAAGCGACGCAGCTCGACACAGCATTCGCAACTGCGATAAACAAAACACACGAAACAGCGTCAGCCCAGCCGCCATCGCCAGCAAAATGGCCAGCGCCGACACATTCGCCTTCAGGCCCGGCATCCCCCTGCACATCGAAGCCAATAGCGGGTTCCACCACGCATCTCGCGTCTTCCAAACTGCAGGTAACAGGCCACTATCAGCCAGTCTCAGCTCGACAGTCTTTACGACTCCCGCATCAGAATCCTGAGCACCAGCCGGCTCTTGCAAGGCCTCGCCAGCCTGTGCGCCGTTCTCACCAGCCTCCGCAGGATTGGGCTGCTCGAAAGCCTTCAGTTTCTCACCAGCGACCATCTTCGCTGCCAGCTCACGCTGCTCATCCGACAGCACTACTTCGCCCGTCAGCTTCTCAAAGGCAAACGCCTCGTTGAGCGTCAGCGATAACTCTACCTCGCCCCGCGCCAACAAAAGGCTCATCACCAGGCTGAAGACCAGCAAAATCAGCAGCACCGCCAGTGCTGCCAATATGCTCCAAGCCAACGCCCATCGAGCCGGGCCACGCACCAGCTCACGCCCCAGGAACAGCCTTCGCAGGATAGGAGAATCGGCTGGTGTCACACCACATCCTTCGCCAGGTAATACGCTTCCCGGAAAACAACCGCACCAACTCGCATCATCAGCTCATCGCATCGAGGTTACTGGCAAATCAGCGTCCGGGTGCCACTGCTGGCTTGTCCAGCTGTGCGAACGATCTATGACCATCACGACCAACGGCTCTAGAGCGAGTTTCAGATAAGAGTTGCGTCCGGTGGACCTGGATTCAGCGGTCAAACCCATGCCTCGACGCGACACTTAACCGCAATGCAGTCTAAATGCTCACATGCACAGGCCGCGCGGTCAACACGGGATACGCCGCCAGCCAAGCAATTCACACAATTGAAGCTGAAAGAATCGGCTGCAAAGGGACTAACGCGCAAAAGAGACGTGAGTCGCAACCCAACCGCCGCAAGCATTCAGCACCCCGTGCCGACGATGCCAATCGTCGGGTTCTTTGATGCACCATTACGGCCTCACAAGTCGGTCGGCAAATGTACGACCAGAGCACTCTGGCTAATCCCGGACTATCTGCGTCGGGTACCACTGCTGGCTTGTCCAGCAATGCGAATGATGGCAGACACTCAACCCCCCTTTGGGGATCGCCCGACCAAGCCATACTCGATAATGCGGAACACAGCCCCACGGCACGTCACGCAGCAACCCAAATCGTCACCAGCAGCTCACTTCGCAGATGCAGGTGCCAGCCCCCGCCCACCCTACGCCAGATCCCGATCTTCGAACGAGATGAACGCCACCAAAATGGCCGCTGCCGCATAACAGGCAGAGTAAACGGCCGCCGTCGCCAGGTAAATCGGCGGAATCGTCTGCCCCGTCGCAACCGCCCCCTGCGTATTCAGAAGGTCAAGCGCCGGCAACACCGTGGCAATCAGGCGTCCCATAAACGCCACCAGTTCCAGTCTCACCACCCCCGATTCCACTAGCTTCGGAACCAGGTTCGCCACCACGTAAATCGCAAAGCAGGTACTTAAGTTCACCACCATCGGCAGCCGAGTTGAAATGGCCACGCTAATCGCGGTCAGCACTGCCACTTCAAGGCAGACCATAAACAGGGCCGGAACAACCGATAGCACCACTGCCAACACTTCCGCCGTCTCTGGAATCTCTTTGCTCGACTCCTTCGCGTCGTAGCCCACCTTGTAATAAATGAGGGCCAGGAACACGAGCGAAACGGGGACGATGTAAAAAATCAGCGTCTGCAAAATGCCGACGTACTTCCCAATGATAAACTGCTGCCGTGTGATCGGCTTCGACAGCAGGGTCATCGCTGTCTTTCCTTCGATTTCATCGGCAACGCTGGTACTGGCCGTCCACACCGCAATCAGCAGCGACGAAATCAAAATCGTTTCCAGCCCACAGCTCATCAGCATCTTGACGTCTTCCCCTAACGAGAAGAACGGCAGAAACGTATTGAGCACCAGGAAGAACGACTCTAGCCCGAGCGCCAGCAAAAACACCGGCTGACGAACCGCTTCCTTCGTGGTCGCCCGGGCAATAATTCCCGCCTTCGTGTTGTATGAGAACATCACGAGCGCCACCAATGCCACCAGCACCGAGAACCCCAATACCACCCACTGCCGGGTGTAATCGGGAGCAACCTGACTCGCCTGTGCAAACAGCGGCAACACCAAATTCACCGGAAGATTCAAGAGCATCATGAACAACCAAACCAGAAAAATACTGAGCGCTGCGCCAAAAAAGGCAGTGCCAATAAATAACAACTATCAAACGGGTAGCAGATGCTCCCAACGACCGGACCAAGGTTGCAGGGAAGCCGAAACTGCCATCCCGTCAGCAAAACCAATCGGACCGACCCGCTCGCTGGCTTACGCCAGCCACGCCCGAACCGCTGGAAAAACTTTCGAATCCCATCAGCCCCAATACCGACTCGATCGCCGAACGGGTGCCGACGCACGTTTGCACTCTACCCAGTTCGCCACCCCGATGGAAACGCTCCCGTAAGGGCGAAACGAGCAATTCTGCCCCTTCCTCCCCCCTCACCCCGCACGGCCCTCACTAACGGCAATCCGCAGCGGCCGGCACACCACCCGGCCTCGGCAGCCCTTACTGCGACTGGGCCGTGTTAACCCCTTCAGGAGAAACCACTTGCAACAAGACTGCTGCCGACGACTGTGCCCCCTGCCCCTGCGTCACCGCATGGATTGGCCGCACCGATTCCCCAACCCACCGCCGAGCATTCAAAAAGATTTGCCGCTCCGTCTCACCCGCCCGAATTAGCACCCCATTCAGACCAATATTGTCGACGATCACCCCATACGGCAGCCCTTCCAGCTCAACCTGTACATCGCCGTCGTACCCATTTCGCTCAATCCGCAACATCGCCGTCGTTGATTCACCAGGTCGAATCTGAATCGCCCCATCTGCCGAAACCCGGCTGTCGGCATCAGCCGATAGCGTAATCTTCACCTGTGGTGCTGCTTCCACCGACGCCAGCGTCAGCCCCCCCAAATCGTGGGCCACCACGTGCTCGCCGATCGTGGCCTTGGCCGTGAACTTGATCGCAGCCACTTCTTCAGGCGTCAACGTCTTCGCCTCGCCATTCACCCAGAACGACGTCCGGGCTTCATGTTGGCCTGCCTCAATCACCACCGGCAACGACGAGAACCA
>JAIXVG010000291.1 GCA_027483145.1 Planctomyces sp. | reverse complement strand
TTCAAGCTGGGTGATATTCTGCGGGCCCGTAACGGGGTGACGATCGAAGTGTTGAATACGGATGCTGAAGGACGATTGGTTCTGGCAGACGTTTTGAGTTATGCGGTCGATGAGGGGGTCGATAAGGTTATCGATCTGGCAACGCTAACCGGGGCATGTGTGGTCGCACTTGGTGAAGATGTAACCGGGGCGTTCAGCAATAATCAGGACTGGTGCGATACTGTTCTGAATGCTGCAGCAGGGACCGGGGAAGAGACCTGGCAGTTGCCAATGTCGGCCCACTACGAAGAACTGATCAAGGGGGACGTGGGGGACATCAAGAACACCGGGGGCCGGTGGGGGGGAGCGATTACGGCCGCTAAATTCCTGGAACGGTTTGTGGGGGGTAAACCCTGGGTTCACCTCGATATAGCCGGTCCGGCGTTCGCTTCGGCCAATAAGCCTCACCGTGAGGGTGGGGGGACGGGCGTGTATGTGCGGACGCTGGTGGAGTTGGCAAAGCGGCTTAGCGAATCCAGATAAGGCGGATGCTGTCGCCGGACCGATTTGGGCAACACCAGACGTGTAGCTGGGGAAATGCAGAAGACCGACTTGTGCAGCTGGGCTGCGGCCTGTCATCGCAAATGGCAGAGCTGACGATTTTGCGGCATACTCCGACGCGGATTGATTTTTTTGCGAATTCTGTTTGATCGACACGGGTCGGGAGAACGTATATCCTAGAGGCCTCTCGCCGAGGAGTGGTTCCGAAACTCTTTGGCCAACGACTGGCTAACTGCCGGTCTCCCCTGCCCTCTCTGTCGACACACCGTCACCGAAAATCTTTCTCAAAGGACAACTCATCCCATGACTTCGGACAATTCTATTTCTGTGCCGCAATCAATGAACCGCCGTGATTTGCTGAAGTCGACTGCGGTGGCGTCGGCTGCGACGACCTTTGCTGCAGCAGCCTTGCCTGGCGCGTTTGCGGCTGAAGACAACACCATTCAAATCGCAACGGTTGGTTGTGGTGGTCGCGGAACTGGTGCGACCCAGAACGCCTTGTCGACCAAGCTGGGACCAACAAAGCTGGTGGCGATGGCCGACGTGTTTGAGGACAAACTGCACGCCAGTTTCGAAGGGATCAAGGGTTCGAACGCATCGCAGGTTGCGGTCACCGATGATTCGAAGTTCATTGGATTTGATGGCTATAAGAAGGCCATGGACATGCTGAAGCCGGGTGACGTTGTCATTCTGGCGACGCCAGTCGCGTTTCGGGCAGTACAATTCGAGTATGCAATTTCCAAGGGGCTGAACGTCTTCATGGAAAAGCCGGTCACCGTTGATGGCCCCAGCAGCCGGAAGCTGTTGGCATTGGCGGCTGAGTCGGTCAAGAAGAACATCAAGGTGGGTGTGGGGCTAATGTGCCGACACTGCGATGCCCGCCGCGAATTGTTCGACCGCATTAAAGCTGGCGAGATCGGCGACTTGATTCTATTGCGGGCCTATCGACAGGCTGGCCCAACGGGAAGCGCATTCGCCAACAAGAAACCAGAAGGGATGAGCGAACTGCTGTACCAAATTAGAAACTTCCACGGTTTCTTATGGGCCAGTGGTGGTGGTTACAGCGACTTCCTGATTCACAACATTGATGAATGTTGCTGGATGAAGGATGCGTGGCCCGTGGAAGCCAAGGGGTCTGGCGGACGTCACTATCGTGGTGACTATGTCGACCAGAACTTTGACAGCTACTCGACCGAGTTTACGTTTGCCGATGGCACCAAAATGTTCATGGAAGGCCGGACGATGCCCGGCTGTCACCAGGAATTTGCGACCTACGTTCACGGGACCAAAGGCTCGGCAGTGGTTTCTAGTGCAGGTCATGCACCATCGAAGGCCCGCATTTACAAGGGGCAGAAGTTCACTCGCGAAGACGTCGTCTGGCAGGCCAAGCAGCCAGAACCGAACCCATACCAACTGGAATGGGATCACCTGATGGATTCGATTCGAAACGACAAGCCACACAACGAAGCCGAGCGTGGCACGATGGCCAGCCTTGTGACCTCAATGGGGCGCATGGCCTGTCACACCGGCCGAGTGGTAACGTTCGACGATATGCTGAACTGCGACCATGATTTTGCACCGGGGTTAGCAGAGCTGACGATGGATGCCCCTGCACCGCTGCAGTTGAATGCCCAGGGACTGTATCCTGTTCCTGAGCCAGGCTTGAATACGTCGCGTGAATTTTAAGCGGCGAGACCGCTTCGGTCGCGTCTCGACATGGGTTAGACTGCTAGAGCCTGTGGCCGCGGAATGGCGGGTTAGGTTTGAGGCGTTAATGCTGAACGATTTAGGCGGCGGGGATGGCTTTTGGGAGCCATCCCCGCTTTTTTGTTAGATGAGATGCGGAGATTTTTAGGGGCTTCGCTTTGCTCGACCTCAGCCATCGAATATGTGAAGTAGAGACCGTTAGCGGGGTGACGGGCCGGGGTTAAGTGATGCGGCGTGGGCGGTAGTAGGTGCGGACATCGATGACATCCATGCCGGCACCGGTGGCCGCGATGAGGCCGGGTTCGGTGTCTTCAAAGGCGAGGCACTTTTGCGGGCTAACCCCCAGGCGATTGGCGGCTTCCAGAAAGATATCGGGATCGGGCTTGTGGCGCACCACATCGGCACACGTGACCACCGTGTTAAACAGTTGATCGATCTCAATTGCTGCCAGAATGCGGGCACAGACATCCGGCAACCCGCCGGTCGCGACGGCGAGAGGCAGTTTCCCATGCCACTGGCGGGCGATATCGACAGTTGGGCCAATTGGTTGAATGGTGGAGATGTAGTCGAGAAACCGGTGTTCTTTGTCTTGAACGACCTGATCGATATCTAGCAAGATTCCCTGTTCGCGGGCGAGTTCGGCGGTCACCTTGGCAGTGGGCCAGCCCCCCATCGCATAAAACCGGTCTTCGCTTAAGTGAATCCCATAGGGTTCGAGGGTAGCGACCCACGAGAGGTAGTGAGCGGGCATGGAATCGGCCAATGTGCCGTCGCAATCGAAGATGATCGCCTGATACTGGCTGATATTTGCCTCGCCTAGTTCAAGGCGTTTGGCAGTTGTTGGAGATAACTCGGTCTGGTGGGTCACTGGGGCATCTTCTAAAACTGGTGACTGGTCAAGCTGATGACTGGCGGCAAGAGGCGGGCCTTCAGTTCAAACTTGGTACACGATGAACCAGTACAGTGTTAATCACCCGGCGGATGATCGTCTATGGATAGCCAAAAACTTCTGAGTCTTGTTGCGGTGTGGCTGATCACGGCGATTGCCGTTACGCACATTGTACCGCTGGCAGATGATGAGCTGTACTACTGGTGCTGGTCGAAAGAACTGCAGCTGAGCTACTACGATCATGCACCGCTGGTGGCATGGCTCATTGCCGCATCAACCAGCATTTTGGGTGATGGCCTGCTGGGGGTACGGCTGCCAGCCATTTTGTGCATGGCCGGGACACTGCTAGCGATTGGGGTATTGATTAAGCGGGCTGATTTGCTGGTGGTGCTGATGCTGTGCCCGTTGTTTTCATTGGGTGCGGGGATCATCACGCCCGATGCGCCGCTATTGTTGTTTTGGTCGTGGTACGTCGTTTGGAATGTAAGGCTACATGAACGGCTGGACGAGGCCAATCGGTCGGAGAAACCGAGCCAATCGCTTTGGGTCTATTGGCTGCTGGGAGGGGTGGTTTTAGGGCTGGGGGGCCTCGGGAAGTACACCATGGCGCTGGCGGTTGGGCCAGCGTTTTTGGCGTTCCTGGGGACCAACTACTCACTTAAACGGTGGCTGCCGGGGTTTGTGGGGCATGGCCTGGTGGCTGTTGCGGTGGCTTCGCCGATTTTGATTTTCAACTATCAGGAAGGTTTCGCACCGATCCTTTATCAGTGGAGCCACGCCATGCACCCCGAGCGGCCGGGATGGTTGCCGTTTGTGGAGTTTCTGGGAGTGCAAATCGTTTTGTTTGGAACAATGCCACTGGTCTTGTTGCCCTGGGTTCTTGGCAACGCGAAGCCATTCTGGAAGGTCCCGCTGACGCGGGTTTGCTTGTGCCTGTTTGCAGTCCCGATGCTGTTTTTTTTGCAGAAGGCGTTTCAGAAGCGGTTAGAAGGGAACTGGGCACTGGTGGCTTATCTCAGCTTCTGGCCGCTCGCGGTTGTGTGGCTGGAGTGGTTAGGGAAGTCAGCAACGTGGCGACGGTTGTATTGGGCGAGTTTTGCGCCGCCGCTTATTGCGTCGGGATTGGCGCTCGTCCACTTGATCTCCCCCCTGCCCTTGTTATCCCCCAAAGCAGACCGGATTTCGCGGCAGTCGGGCAAACTGGTGGCCATGCAGAAGTTAGCTCACACCTTACGGGAGGAGCATCCTGCAGCAATCATTGAAACCGATTCGTACCAACTGACGGCGATGGCCCGGTACTATGGCCTTGAAGCTTATCAGCGAATCGAAGGGACGAAACCGAGCCACTTCACCCGCTCGGGAAAGCGTCCGGGGTCAGATGGGTCTTGGTGGTCGTTAACGGAACAGGAACCAGTTGGTGTGGCGGACCCGGCCGACCAGAAAATCGAACTGGAAGTGCGAGTTCCAGTCTTCGTTCGAGGAGAAACCGTACGCGAGCTGGTTGCTCGGCCGAACGTACAATTGGCAACGCAATAAACAGTGTAACGCTGCGCAGCCACTAATGGTCGATGTTCACTGCACGGTAGGGTTCGAACATGGTGGGGCGCATTTCGGCGGCGTTTTGCACCGCTTCGTTGACTCGCTGATACAGCAGGGCCTGGCTGTGAATCGGTTCCTGCTGACCCACGGGCTTTAGCCGTTCATACCTGCCAGAAGGAAGGAGCTTGCGGGCTTTGATGTTGTCTTGCAGATGAATTTTGAGAATGGCCAGCAGCCGATCGCGTGCCTGACTATCTTCGACAGGGACCAGTAGCTCAAGGCGACGATCGAGGTTACGAGGCATCCAGTCGGCACTGGAGATAAAGAGCCGCTCATCACCGCCGTGATAAAAGAAAAAGATTCGGCTATGTTCGAGGAAGCGGTCGACAACGCTGGTGACGGTGATGTTTTCGCTGAGGCCCGGAACACCTGGCCTTAAGCAGCAAATGCCGCGAATACTGAGTCGAACCTTCACGCCAGCTGCTGAGGCTGCGTACAACGCTTCGATAAGCTGCTCATCAACGAGACTATTCAGCTTGCCGTAGATCAGTCCTCGCTGTCCCCCCTTCTTGAACTGGACTTCGCTGTCGATCATTTCGAGGAGTTTTTCGCGCATGCCGATCG
>JAIXVG010000263.1 GCA_027483145.1 Planctomyces sp. | reverse complement strand
CCTCGGCTGCAGTGACAAAATTGTCTTGAACAAAAACCACTCGCTGCCCTTGCTCGCGATGAGCTAGCAATACTGGATGCATGCCATCGAGGGCAAAGAAAATCACCCCACCTGCTGATAGGCGGGCCATATCGGTCACCAGTGCATCGGTCGCGTTGAGGACGGCGTATCCGGTCGGGAGCACCACATCGACTGGCGTCCGCTTGACCGTAAACATTTGCTCGGGAGTATCGATGTAATACTGGCCCAAATGATCGCAGTTGCCGATGTTGGTAATCACGGCCACATCACAGGCATCGAAGCCAAGGCCTTCCCTTAAAATCCCCCCGCGGGCCACTTCAAAAACGGCCGCGTCAACGCAAGGGTTTAAGAGCACATTACGCGCACTACGCGGACCAGCACAGTCTCCTTTGTCGATCAGGCGATCGTTCACAAACACCCCATCCGAGCAAGTAAGACCAACATGCCGACCAGCCGCTGTCAGCATCGAGGTAATCATCCGCGACGTGGTTGTTTTGCCATTCGTTCCCGAAACAGCGGCAACTGGAATTCGCCCCGATTCTCCGATTGGAAAGAGTGTTTCGACAATCGCTTCCCCAACGGGTTGGGGCTGACCAATGCTCGGCTTCAGGTGCATTAGCAGACCCGGGCCCGCGTTGACTTCGACCACCACCCCACCCTGTTCATCGAGAGGAATTGAGATATCCTCGGTGACGATGTCGACTCCAGCGATATCGAGCCCCACGACTTTTGCTGCCAACACTGCATGCTCGGCATTGTCGGGGTGAACCCGCTCGGTGACATCCATCGACAGATTATCGTTACGACGAACGATAACCACGACACCCGCATCGGGTACCGACTTGGCGGTAAACTTTTGGCGGGCCAGTTCCATCTGCACGACTGGGTCGCTCAAAAGAACCGTATTCAACGGAAATGTCTCGTCATCGCCACGCCTTGGGTCGGCATTCACCTGGCCTTCAATCAGCTCTGCAATCGTTTGACGCCCATCACCAACCACTTTTGCGGCGTCGCCACACGAGGCAGCTACGAGTTTCGAGCCAACCACTAACAGGCGGTGCTCGATCCCTTTGGCGAAACGTTCCACCAGCACGCCCGAGCCTTCTTTAATGGCCTCGCGATAGGCATGTTCGACTTGGTCTTGTGATTCAAGATTCATAAAGACCCCGCGGCCATGATTGCCGTCGAGAGGCTTGACCACGACCGCTGCTTCAATTTCTTGCGCGGCTGCCCACGCGTCAGCCGGGCTATCAACGGCGCGACCTTCAGGCACGGGGACCCCCGCCGCCCGCAGCATCGATTTGGTGAGGTCTTTATCCTGAGCAATCGATTCGGCTATCGCTCCAGTGAGATCTGTCTCAGCGGTCCAGATTCGCCGCTGTTTGGCCCCATAGCCCAATTGCACAAGGCTGCCGGAGTTAAGCCGCCGACTGGGAATGTTGCGTGCTCGCGCGGCATCGACAATCGCGGCGGTACTGGGGCCCAGGCAGACCTTATCGGCTAAGTCGTGCAGCTTTTTGACCTGGGCCTTGATGTCGTACGGACGATCATAAACCGCAGCTAAGCACAACTCGAATGCCTGATCGAGTGCCGCACGTCCAACGGACTCCTCCAGATACTTAATCGCAACCTTGTAGACCCCTTCGGTGGCGGTTTCTCGTGCGCGGCCAAATCCGACGGTGTTGCCTGCTAACGTCTGCAACTCGAGGGTAACGTGTTCGAGAATGTGGGCTAGGTAGGTTCCACGCCTGAGCCGTGTAAAAAATCCCCCCCGTTCGCCAATGCTGCAGCGATGCTCGATCATGCTTGGAAGCCAGCTCATCAGCCGATCGTTGAAGCCGGGAAGGACTTCCGACGAGGAATCGCGAAGCGGACCCAGGTCGACGAGAGCCTCCAGCACCGGATGGCGGGACCAGATATTCGGACCGCGGAGTGCTCGAACTTTGAGAATTCGCATGCAAAGGTCTTTGCAACAAGGTCAACCGACTGAGGCTGATTCGCCAGAGGGCGAGATGATCTGGAAATGGTTGCGGTGAGAGTCAGTTTTAACCAGATCCCCTCTCCGCAAAACATTAATCGCTGCTTATTTGAATCGAAACCCCCAATTGGGGGCTACGGGCTGGATGTTGACCAAAATACGACGGAAGTGGGTCTGACGGGGAGTCTCGTAGTAGGGCCGGTTTCACCGGCCAGCATTCTGCTTGTCTATTCATGCTCATCAATCAACAAGCCTCTCCGCTCATTTTTTGCTCATTCCCTACGAGAGCATCCTGCCCATCGGAGGTACCACCAGCCTCAAGAAAACTTCCGTCCACGATCCTCAGCCATTCCAAATTCGGCAGACTGTACCACAAAAGATGAGAAACCGTAGAATCCGGCGCCCAGACGGTCAGTCACCCGAATGAATGCCGTTCGGTCTTCAGTTTTTTCAGGCGATTGCTCGCAAAAGTTAAAGAACCAGGCCCTTATGCAACCTGAATCACTCGTCGGACGTGTTGAAGCAGCCGGTCTTCCTGAAGGCTGGGAACCACTTGTCGGGCCAACCATCACCGCAGGAGAACGACTTCTGGCCTGGGTCGTATCGGATGTTGATTCTGAGCGGCAGTACAAAGAGACTTTATTGCTGCTGACCGATCGGCGGTTTCTGGCTATTCCGGCGACCCAACAGCCTGTTCAAGCCTGGCCTATTGCAGAAGTCGTCCGGCTTGCCAGTCGAGATCGGTCGGGTTTGGGACAGCTTGAGGTGCTGGGGGCTGATCGGCTTCTGGCGAGGTTCCATTATACGCTGGGTCTGGGACCAGCCATTCTGGTGCTTCTCGATCGCCTGGAAGAGATGCGTTCAGGGGAGGTCGCAGCGGCTCGCGATGATGGTGAAGTCCCCGAGCCACAACGACAAGAAACTCGCCCCAGCACCATGGCCCTCTTTCGGCTCTGGCAGTTTGCAAAGCCCCATTGGAAGCTGTTGCTATTGGGGATTGGGCTTTCGCTGGCGTCGACTGCTGCCAGCCTTCTCCCGTTGTACCTGACAGCTCCGATTCTGAATGAAATTCTCATCCCATACGAAAGCGCTCTGGCCGCAGGGAACGCCGAAGCAGCCAAAGGGCAATTCGCTTTAGCCCCCTGGTATCTCGGAGGATTTTTGCTGGCCGCAGTCCTGGCTTGGATTTTGGGTTGGGCACAAGGGGCTATTCTCGCATTCGTCAGTGAACGAGTCACGGCCGACTTGCGACTCACTACCTACGCCCACCTGCAACGGCTATCACTCGAGTACTTCGGAGCCAAGCGAACCGGCGACCTCATGTCGCGAATCAACACCGACTCCGACCGCCTATGCAACTTTCTCTCCGATAGCGTTGTTGACTTCTTCGCCGACTGTCTCTTGATCGTAGGCGTTACCGTAATGGTGCTCGCTCTGGACCCATCGTTTGCGATGGTCATTCTCCTACCGTTTCCATTCATCGCGTGGACCATGTATCTGACTCGCGACAAGTTACAAACCGGCTTTCAAACCGGTGGCCGCGCCTGGGCCAACATGACCAGCGTCCTCGCCGATACCATTCCCGGGATTCGTGTGGTGAAGGCATTCGCTCAAGAGTCGCGCGAGATCGAGCGGTTCTCGGTGGCCAATCGGCAAGTCGTGGTCGCCAACGATCGGGTCAACAGTGTCTGGACCTTCTTTTGGCCCATGATTGTGTTTCTCAATCAAGTTGGTGTGCTGATTGTCTGGGCCTTTGGGATTTATCGGGTTTATCTGCAGCAGCTAGACGTGGGAACGCTCGCTGCTTTCTTGGCCTTAACTGCCCGCTTCTACGGTCGGCTTGAATCGATGAGTCGCATGGTCAATGCTTCTCAGCGGGCTGCCGCCAGCGCTCAGCGAATCTTCGAAGTTCTCGACCATGTGAGCACCGTCCCCGAACCAGCCAAGCCAATCCCCCTAACCAAGGTGCGCGGCGAAGTCGAACTGCGCAACGTCGGCTTTCGCTATGGCAACCGCAAAGTGATTCACGACCTCAACCTCAAGATCGCTCCCGGAGAGATGATTGGCCTCGTGGGGCATACCGGCGCCGGAAAAAGCACGCTCATCAATTTGGTCTGCCGCTTTTTCGATGTAGCCGAAGGGGCCATCCTGGTCGATGGAGTCGATATTCGCTCTTACCCGATCGAACAATTTCGCCGCAATGTGGGGTTGGTGCTGCAAGACCCGTTTCTGTTCTATGGTACGATCGCCGAGAACATTTCGTATGGTCGACCCGAAGCAACGCGGGCCGAAGTTATTGCCGCCGCTAAAGCAGCCCGCGCACACGACTTTATCTTGGGCTTACCAGATGGCTACGACTCACTGGTTGGAGAACGGGGCCAAAGCCTGTCAGGTGGCGAGCGGCAGCGAGTTTCGATCGCCCGCGCGCTACTCATCGATCCACAGATTCTCATCCTCGATGAAGCGACCTCCGCTATCGATACTCAAACTGAACGGCAAATTCAGGAAGCGCTGGAAAACCTGGTCAAGGGACGAACGACCATCGCAATTGCTCATCGCCTCAGCACATTGAGCAAAGCCAATCGGATAGTCGTTCTTGATCGCGGAAAGATTGTCGAAGCGGGGACTCACGAAGAACTGCTTGCGATCAATGGAGTCTATGCAGGCTTACATCGAGCGCAGCGGCAGTTAACAGCCGATATCGGCTGGTGAGATGATGCAGTCACTCGCTAGCGCCGCAGCGAGCAAAAGTCAACTTGTGGCATCCGCTTTATTGAGATGACTCAATCCGCGATGGAGACAGTGGCGACTGCTACTATGCACACCAGATGTCCTTGGCTGAGATGTCAAGACGATGAAGCGATATCAGACCAGATTTTTCTGAATAAAAGTGAATTCGTTCAATTCGTTGAAAACGTTCTCAAGGCACTTGACGAATTATGAAAACTTGGTGGAATGCGTCCCATGACAAACGCATGGTCATTGATGTCAACGACCAGAGGCTGATTACCGGGCGACTGGATTGAACACCGTGCCGTTGAATTCCGGTGGGACTGGTGGAGCAATCGACGCTCGCACGGGATGTCAACCAGTCTGGTTCACTGACAAGCAACACGGATGATGCCGTCTCTCTTGAGTCAGCAATGCAGGATGCTGATTGAACGCTGACTGAATCGAGCTGCGGCTTGGATGGTAATGATTACTCAAGATCAGTCGTCAGGAATCGTCATTTCGTAGAATCGATTCAATCGGCCTGACTCTGCTTTCGGCGCGTCTCACCGGAGATGACCGGAATAACTCATTTTGGATCGACAGCGTGCTGCATCGAAAATCTTCCAGTCTCAGCCGCCCTTCCAGCCTCGACCAGTCACCACGCTGGAAGCTCTCGATCAACCAGATGACGGCCTACCGATGGTCGATGGAAGACTTTTTAGGCGGGGCAGCTAAGGCAAGATTCGAAGCGGTGGGGCTTTGGAGGAAATGGGTTGATGATTGCGGCGTTGATGAGACCCGTGAATTAGCAGCCAGCCTCGGCCTGAAAATCAGCACTCTGTCAGTGGCCGGGGGCTTTACCGGGGGAAATGGTTTCTCGTGCGATGAGTCGATTCTCGATTCGCTCGAAGCCATCCGAACAGCCTGGAAACTGGGGGCTACGACGCTCTTGGTCTATGCCGGAAGTCGTGGAGGTCACACGCCAACGCAAGCCCGCCGTTGCATCACGCACGGGCTAAAGGAGATTGCACCGTTAGCTGAGGATTTGGGGGTCCAACTAGCCGTTGTTCCATTGTCGGGGCAGTCGGCCAAGCGCTTCTCCTTTCTCGGCGACCTGCTGGAGACTTGGCGGCTGGTGCAAGAGGTCGGAAGCGATCATCTCGGGTTAGGGCTCAATTCTTACCACTCCTGGAGAGACCCCAATCTGCTGCTGTTACCCGCAGAGGCCATGTCAAAGCTTTTCTCGGTTCAAATTGCAGACTCCCGCGAAGTCTCTCGATCAGAATACGACCAGACCCTGCCGGGCGACGGCCAGATTCCGCTACCAGGAGTGATTCAAACGCTGTTACGGGCCGGATACAAAGGGCATCTTGATATCTCCGTCTGGTCCGAACAGCTCTGGGCGAGTGAACTTTATGATGAGATGCTCACCCGGTGCCGACAGCGAATGGAGACCTGGGATCGCTGCAGCGTTGACACCCCCTTTGTCCTCCCCGCCGGGCCACTTTCAGTCGCTGAAGTTCGGCGGGCGACAGTGCAGCCGCAAGGTTCTGGACGTTACTCAATCTGAGTAATCGGGTCTTGTTCGACCAGATCTTGCGACCGGTCAATAACGGAGCTGGTCACCAAATCGTTGCCAATGAGCGTTCGATCTCCCGGAGAGAAATTCGGCCAAAACGGGCAATGCATGCATCTTAGCGCTTCGCCAGCACGCGCAAGATCCGCCAGCAATTCACCACCATTTGCTGAATTAAGGCGTCGCAGAACGGCAAAATCTCTAGATAGACGCCGTCGAATCGGGGAAACTCTTGTGGGCCATGGTGGTTGCGTTCTGGTGGCTCATCGAGCTGTGATTCCAGCTCATGATGCAAGACCCGTCATTCTGATGTGGTTCTTGTTCGCCTGACCTTGCCTTGAAGCGCCATGCCCTCTTGCAATCGATATCTTTCCCTCCCCGATTTTGTCATCGCCCCTGTTTTGTCAAAAAGGCAACGCGAACTCCTCATCTCCAATTGGCTTGCTGCTTCACAATTCTCAAGTCAACGCCACTCTGGCAACGCTGCTGGCTTAGGTTGACCTTTGGCAAGCGATATTGAAGTTGAGGGGGTACTGGTAAGACATTGCTGTTACTTGAAATCGGTCCTCTTCTTCTTGGACCACTACTGGAATCACCATGTCCCGCGACTGGTATAGTTTAGACGAACTGGCTTCCCATCTTGGGCGGGATCGCAGAGAGATCGAGAAACTGGTTCATCGGGGACGAATTCCAGGTCGTAAGATCGCAGGCGACTGGCAGTTTCATCCGACCGAGATCACCCACTGGCTCGAACAGGAAATGCGGGAGTACACCGATCGCGAACTGGCGATGATCGAGCAGACCAACCAGTCGGAAGAAATCAACATCGCGACTCCCGTAGCCAGCCTGCTGTCGCTGGATACAGTTCAAGTCCCATTAGAAGCTCGAACAAAACGGGCGGTCCTTGAAGGCCTGGTGGAGGTCGCGGGCCGAACTTGGCAGATCTGGCAACCTGCTGCGTTATTGCAGGCCATTCAGGAACGCGAAGCGGTTTTACCGACTGCCTTCGAAAACGGGGTCGCCATGCCCCACCCACGCAATCCGCTTCCCGACGCAATGGGCCAATCACTGATTGCGTTCGGCCGAACAACAAGTGGAATTCCATTTGGGAGTAGCGGCCGGGGGCTGACCGATTTGTTTTTTCTGGTTCTGTGCCGTGACTCGCGGACCCATTTGCACGTATTGGCACGCTTAGGCCGAATGCTGCAAACTCCCGGGTTCGTCGATAGCTTGCGTGCCGCCGCGACAAGTGCCGAGGCTCACTCGCTCATTTGCTCAGCCGATGAGACGATGTCGCGCGGTTAGAGCCTATCCGAAAACCGGTTGTGCTCGTTCGAAAACCCCGTTTTTTCAGGTATGCGAACCAAGCATCAGAGGTTTTCGGATAAGTTCTTGGAGTACCGTTAAGCGGATGGCCTATCTTGGCTTAAAGTCGACCTTCAGCGGTATGCGTCGTTCGCTGACGGCGACCGGTACGGTCCCTCGCAACGGCCGTTTCGGTTACGATAGAAGCCGTGAGCAAACGCATGCAGCGATGGCAATGTTGCCAGTCATGGTCGTGCTCCTGACAAAGCCCGCTTGTTATTTCCCCTTGGAGCTTCCCAACCGATGGTTGCTAAAGACCTTCCCGAGCCATTAGATGTGATTGCGGTGGGGGCACATCCCGACGACGTCGAGATTGGTTGCGGGGGGTGGTTGGCCAAACTCGTCCATCAGGGATATCGGGTCGGGATTGTCGATTTAACGAATGGTGAGCCAACGCCCGGAAGTCCAGGGGCCGATGTGCGATTGGCAGAAGCGGCCGAGGCGGCCCGAATTCTGGGGGTCCACCATCGCGAACTGCTGAACTTGCCCAACCGCTGCTTATTTGACGGGTTTGGACCGCGAATCGCCTTGGCCCGAGTCTTCCGCACCTATCGACCCAAGCTTGTCATTGGGATCGCCGACCGGACTCCGATGGCCTCTCCCGATCACTGGCAGGCTCGCCAGATCATCGACGCAGCGGTGTTTTACTCGCGACTGTCAAAATGGGACGACGAGTTCGCCGGGCTGCCGGTTCATTCCATCTCAAAGCAACTCTGGTATCCGCTGGGGCTGCAGTCGCTCGATCTGCCAACAGGCGGAGGGCGGTTTATCGCCGACATCACTGGTTGCCTTGAGCAAAAGCTTGCGGCCATCCGGGCCTATGCGACTCAATTTCCAGTCGGAAAACAGCGGGTTTTTGGCTTGGTCGAGGGGGAGGCCCGGTTGTTTGGAGCGAGCGCCGGATTCGAAGCGGGAGAGTTGCTGATCAGTGCGACCCTGCTGGGCCTCAAGGATGTCATGGGATCGCTGGTCGAATAGATCACGACCAGCCCGCACCGCCTGCCCGATCCTTGAACTTTCCGCAGCTGGTAAGGTTTTGTATGCGGTGGCGGTTTTTGATGCGTTCGGGTTTCGAAAGTCCGGGGTCAACGTTCGAAAACCGCGTCTCTCCCACTGAAAGTCGGGTTCCCCGGCTTGCTTCCGATCGTCGTAATGTCACAATAGCTAGCTTGGCGAGTAATCGCCCGATGCGTCTCCGACTAGGGGTTCTACGCATTCCGACGGCTTGCATCGTCGCACGGCGTCGCCTGTAATCCCCCTTCCCCTCGTTCTGTCTGCCCGAATGGTCGTGGTATATGAAGTTTCGCGTAGGCTCGCTGAGCATTACGGGTCGGTTCCGCGACAATAATGAGGATGCATTGTTCCTCGATCCCAAGCAGCGCTACTTTTTGGTGGCGGACGGCATGGGTGGGCAATCGGCTGGGGAACGGGCCAGCGGGCTGGCGATGGAACTGATGCCTAAGCGGCTCGAGCAACAGATTGATTTTGCGAAGTCGTCACCCGATCAGGTCGTGAAAGCCATCGACGACGCAGTGGCCCACGCCAACTTCGAAATTATGGCACTCGGCGAACTCGACGCCAAAATGCACAATATGGGGACCACGGTTGTCTTCGCGGTCTTTGCCGGTGAGTGCTTCTACATCGGGGGTGTCGGAGACAGCAGAACCTACCTGCTCAGGCAGGGAAAACTGCAACAGTTGACGACAGACCACTCCCTCACGCAGGCGTTGATTGACGCTGGCACGCTGACGGTTGAAGAGGCGGCCACGCATCGCTATCGCAACGTCCTGTACCGCTACCTCGGTTCAAAAGATGGCGGGACGGGAACCAATCCCCGTCAGTTAAAACCGCAGCCCGGCGACAGGTTATTGTTGTGTACCGACGGAGTCACCGGTGGCGCCACCGATGCCAAGCTGGCAGAGCTACTTGGCTTGAAAGAAGACCCTCAGGTGATTGCCGAGAAAATCGTAAAGGCGGCAGAGGATGGAGGCTCTAAAGATAACATCACCAGCCTGGTCATTTTTGTTGACTAATTCGCTCTTCGCCCAATGTTCAATCTTAGGGCGTTCACTCTTACGGCGAGCCGTGGGTGTCAACCCACGGGTTCTTAGCTTTCCCCCGTCGCTTCACAACCTATGGCTGCGGTTAAAGCGTAGCCAAGGCTTCTCACGGCAGCGGCGCAGTCTAGTAGGGTGCGGCTCGCAGCACCATCTTCACTTCGCGACTCTGCGCAGCAATGCCTCCACTGTTCGCTCCACTCAACTCTCGATTGACACATCGTCTTCAAAGCAAGGCGTTAAGTGGCAAGTTCTTGGCAACCCCCTTTCGGTTAGCCAGTCTCTCGTAGAGCCAACCGACGATCATTTGCCCCCCTCCCCCAACACTCCGGTCCCAACTCAAGACCAACCCCTGAACCCACCGGCACCTACCTCGGGCGACCCAGAAGATGGATCAAACGGAGTCGTCTTCTACGATGGTCTCTGCGGCTTCTGCAACGCCTCAGTCCGCTTCGTCATGCACCGCGACCAGGCAGCTCAGTTCAAGTTTGCCCCCCTTCAAGGAAAGACTGCCGCCGCTCTCCTACCCGCCGCCGATCGAGTAGATCTCAACTCCGTCGTCGTCAGTTTCCGTGGAAGGCTCTACTACAAAACCTCAGCCGTAGCCCTCGTCCTTAAAAACCTGAACGCCCCCTGGCCCATAGCAGGCTGGCTACTCCTGCTTATTCCCCGTCCCCTGCGCGATTGGGGATACGACGTATTCGCCCACCGGCGTTATCTCGTCTGGGGCCGCCACACCACCTGCCCCATCCCCACCCCCACCGAACGCACCCGCTTTCTCCCCTAACCCAAGTCATTCACAACCCCGTCCCTCATCAGCCGGAACGCGCTAGCGTTCGGTTTCTTGATTCTGGTTTGGCACGCCGACTAGCCCTCCCTGAATCATTGTTCTTTTCTCCATAGTTCTTTTCTCCGTGTGCCACTGGCTCCGCCAGTGTCTTCGCCTTCATACTTGGTTCGAGTGACACTCGACACGGGTATCAATCTGCCAATCGTCGAACTTCTTCTATCTCCGCTGGAATCACTACGACAATGGTCCTCTGCTCATCAGCCGCAACGCGCTAGCGTTCGGTTTCTTCGTCGCAATGGTTCAGTAACACGTTGTTGTTGACGACAATGATGCAATTCGAACGACAACAGCATGTTTCAAAAAAGCTCGTCGACTTGACGCGCACTGCCGATCAATTATTGGCCGTTTTTTTTTTGAGGTAGCCAAGCAGGCTCCATCACTCCGAAGGCATGCTGAAAAACCCGCCGCCGAAGCCCCCTTGTCCACCCATGCCTAAACCTCCCTGCTGTTTCGAAGAATCATCGATCAAGCGGGTTGGGTCTCCGATTTCAATTTTGTGGATCAGTTCCCCAATCTCCTCATGCACGGCTCGGGTGTTGTGGATAATTAAGACAGCGTTCTCCTGTAACACGGAGGTGGTCTTGAGTGGCGAACTTCCTTTTGCAGCCGGTCCTTCAGCCCCGGCATCGCTAAGCCAGGTCGGGCGGCTTCGGACGCGATCGATGGTTCCCACCGCATCGGGTTGCCCCTCGGTTCGCCAGCTTTTCGGGCTAACTAAACGAGGCAGCATCAGTTTTAAGTCATCGGCCATTTCTACCGGCATACGGTAATGACGGGTCAGCAATTCTTTGGGATCCGGCAACTTCCGGGACCGCGGCTTCGACGCTCGAAGTGCTCCGCGATACGCCTCTAACAAAGCCAGCGTTTCATCGAGTGCCAACTGACGCTGGCGAATGATCAACACGCCTGGCTTGGGGCTGCAAAGAACTCCACCGGTACCGTCTCGCTCTTGCCACTTGAAGGTCGATTGATTCTCGATCGCCTCCAGCAGGGCACTGGCTTCGTCTTCATCGCGACATAAATCCCGCACATCGAATACCGCGGCCAACTGTTCATTACCCGCTGCATCTTGTGGGCAAATCCAAATAACGTTATCCCGAATGGTCCAGGTGAGGGACAGGCCGTCCAAAATCGAGTTCAACACGTTCTTCAGCTTGCTAGATGACAACTTGAGTGTGATAGGACCCTTAGCGCGACTGTTAGCGTGATTGAGGAGCGAAACATCGGCCCGAATGTCGACCTTCGCCAATTGACCTAATTGCTGAATAGCAACTGTAAGTGGTGTTTCTTCGAAGTGAACTTCGATTGCCTCATCGAGCTTCTGCCGCAAACGATGATGGCTGGGCGGATCAAGCACCAGCGTCCGCCTGCCATGATGCCGTATCGCTGCCATCAGCCCGGCAATCTGCAGTTGGACCTCGTCACTATTCCGTACGAATAGCACATCCCCTAACAAGACCGAGCTCCCCATTCCTCCATCGTGGTCTTCCCATCCTCCACCACTTAACCGCATGACCTCGTATCGAAAGTTCTCGCCTTCAAATCCGGCGTCAAGCAAGTCACCAATGTTGTAGTAGACGGAACTTGAATGGTTCTTAGCTTGCTCTAGCGAGGTAATTCGCAATGCATCGTCCTGCCAATACCAGCCAACGTTAAACTGGTTCAAGCGATTGAGCAGCAAATAGAGAGGGGCGTTGTCGGAGCGATCGTTAACCATCTCGCCCAACACGACGCCGTTTGCCACGAGAGTCGCTTGATCAACGCGGACGCTGAGCTTCAGTTCGGTCTGTAGCCATGCGAAGAGTTCGCGAAGTGACTTAGCGGTTAAGTCGACGGTTACTGCCTGGGCAAGCGGAGCTGGAATCAGCGTCGCCGGATCAATGCCCGTCGGCTCATCGGCAATCTCCACCGCCAGGCTTGGTGGCTTAGCAGTTGGCTCGGCCTCCGGTTCACCGGCAGGTTCTTGGGCGTTAGTGGCCCAAACGGCCAACAGGTTGCAAATTAACACCAGTGCGATCGAACCAGTTGACCAAAACGCTCTGCTCATGGTGTTCCTCTTCAGCGATTTAGGGCCTATCCGAAAACCGGTTG
>JAIXVG010000037.1 GCA_027483145.1 Planctomyces sp. | reverse complement strand
TATCAGCAGCAGTGACGGACTGCGCGTCGCAGCTAAAGCGACAACTATCATGATCAGCAATTGAAGGTTCTTTCGGATCATGCCACGACGCAATAGTATCAGCCCCCCCAAGCCTACTCCCAAAGGAATAGCCACCCGTGCAGGTTCCGACGTACCGCAAAGAGGACGCCCAATTCCCCCGTGTAGCATTTCATCACGACGACGATGATTATCAATCATTTGTGACGAAACTTGAAACTGCTCCGAAATGCGAGTTGAAAGCGCCCTTACTGGTGGGAGTAAAACCTCAGCAGAGCTGAAGATGATGAAGAACAGCGTGACAAAAGTGAAAACTCGACTAATCGCTTCCGTAGATAGCGAAGAGAATGTCACAAATGTGACGTAAGCTCCCAAGAGGCTGACAGCGAACGCCAGCAAGCACTTTGCGTACTCGTCTCTTGCTTCCGGGAAACGAAGTCCTGCAAATCCAGTAGCAGCCAGAGCACAGGCAAAGCAGCCTAGCAGCAACAGGATATCCGCGACCCGGAAGCGACTGACCACGAATGGAACCGTGGCCAGTGTCACCGCGAAAGTGGCAAAACTCTCCAGTCCCTTGTAAGGATACATGTAGGGAACCGTCAGCAGCTGGAGGGCCGCCAAAGCCGGCAGGAAAAAACCACGATACTCCTGCATGTTTATCCTCTTGTCATCATGATCGGCATGACACTCCATAACCTGCTATGGCTCAAAAGCCACGAGCATGCCATGTATGGCTTTCTGAGTCACATCCGATAGCCATTGGGTGCGACCAAAGAACCGTATTCTTGCTGAAAAATAGTAAATAGTAGCAACGGCGCTATTCTTTTGTACGATATCAACATAGGAAAAGGCTTTGTTATCAATTCCTGGGAATGTGGCCTTGATGATGTTGAATGCAGTCGACAACTCGGTATAGACCATATGAATAGCAGTTTCGGTCCTGAGCAAAGTCATCAGCGAACTGATAAACCACCTGCGACGCCAGCGTCATAAGAAAAATGCCTTGGGAAGTTCGCCTCTGACAGTGTGTCCGAAAAACCGCGTGTGCCCCAAAAACCGCATTGCTTGGCTTTATTGGGAGGCTTAAGAAAAGCCGCTAAACTCCGAAATCTTCAATAGCGACAGCAAAGAATCCCTTAGTATCTCTGAAACACAAACACTCTGCCATCCGACTCTTGGGAACTGTTTCGTTATGACCGGATCGAACTCATTCGACGATCAGCGTCGGCTGGCAATTACCAATCTGAAAGGTATTGGAATCAGTCTAGTGGTATTTGGTCACGCCATTAGCCATGAAACAATTGCTGCTCACCTCATCTACTCATTTCACATGCCGTTGTTCTTCATCATTTCAGGACTGTTGCTCAAGAACGACCGAATTTCTCAGCCAATCAGCGAATACGTTGCCAGACAGTTTCGATCTCTAATTGTCCCGTTTCTTTTCTTTTCAGCCGTTTTCTTGCTTGTTTGGACCGTCCTGCGTGAGCTTGTTCGTCGGGGTGTGATCAGCCCCCCAAAAACGTTTGGCGAAAGTCAAAACTGGACTGTTCTGGAAGCGGCATTCAATACTCTGCTTGGTGCTGGAGACTATGTGAGGCCAGTTAATGTTGTTCTCTGGTTCTTCACTGCACTATTCGTTACTTCAATTTACTTTCGCCTGCTACGCGGGGTGATGCCGCTAACTCTCGTTTGCTTCGGATCAATTGTGTTGGCAGCAATCGCAATCATCGCTCGACACAGTCGGGCTGATGTGTTGCCTTGGAACATCGACTTGGCTGCTATCTGTCTTGTGTTCTTTTCCTTCGGCAATCTACTCGCTGGAACTCAGTCCGAGCGACGGATTTGGAGTTTGCCTGATTGGCAGAAAGGACTCTATGGAACGTTGCTGCTTCTGTGTGGGTTAGTTGCAGGCTTCTTCAATCAAATTGTTGATCTTCGCACGATGGAGCTCGGTTATCCTCCGGTCTTCTTTGCAAGTGCTATCTTGTCTTGCTGCGGAGTTTTAATACTGGCATACATTCTTCCTGGTTATTGGATGGTTGAAACTGTTGCGGCCAACAGTATCGTCATTTTTCCTATTCATGGCATTATCATGCAGGTAGCTTCTGTTTTGGCACGTCGACGATTTCTCGCATTAGTGCCGGGAAACGTTGGTGACGTTTTATGGGCTCTGCTCATGACAGTGGCTGCTATTGCTTGCTGCTGCGGTTTGGGCATCCTGTTCCGCAAGTACATTCCTTGGGCAATCGGTGGTCGTTGATTCTTCCCTGATTGAAGCCAATTCGAAGCAGGCGAGATCCAGCCACCTTCAGCTAGACACCCCCGAGGGGTTTTCGATCTTCGAAAGTTGCTCGGTTGGGAACTGCAAATCGACGTTTGTTAAGCCGTCCGTGGTATAAGTTCGCAGAAGTTTGGCAGGGTTGCCTCCAACAATTGACATGGCAGGAACATTTTTTGTCACAACGCTGCCCGCAGCGATGATGCTGCCATAACCAATCGACACTCCCGGCATCACAATACTTCCCGCCCCGAGCCAAACGCAATCAGCGATTTCAACTGGTTTGATATTCCCGATGTTCGATTGGCCCTCTCGGTCAATCGAAAGGATTCGGTCTTCCACATGCGGAAAAGAAACCGCATGTCCGCCGCAATCCATGACGACCGACCCTCCAGCTAGCAAGCATCTTTGGCCGATTCGTACGCTCGAATAGGCCGTAATCGATGCACCGTGCAAGCGGGTTCCGGCTCCAATAGAAATGACACCCGACTGAGCGGTACGAAATAAACAGCGTCCAGCCATGAGCGTGTGATAACTGTAAGGCCTGGAATTAACAAACACATCCGGGCCAATCTCAATTCTTGACTGCCCTGATGTCGAGAAAATCGGGCAGCCGCTGAATCGCACACCACGGCCAAGTGTAATCTGCCGGTCGAATCGCAATAGAAATGGCAGCAGCCAGCGAGCTGCTGCAAGGTCATAAAGATCCGTCGGAAACAGAATTGCCTGACGCAGCAGATTCATCGGGTCAGCTCTTTGGTCAAGGGAGGAATAGCTGCCGGGTCAATTGCACGGGAGCTCTTGGGACCACCCGCCATCATCATGGGTAAAACAACCCCTGATAAAGTAACCATCGGTTCGGCCACAACACCGGCGCGAACCGCTGGAGTGGATGTCGAACCAGATACTCCACCTGTCACCATTGGAATTAGCAACGAACATCCCACCCAACACGCCAAGTGGGCCGAAACGGGGGGAACCCAGGCGCGGCCAACAAGTTGTCCTAATGGTAAATGGATGTAGTCAGCCAGTAGGCAGACTGGTTGCAGTGAGACCAGCAGGACACGCGGTAAGTAAAGCGACACAATTGCCCCGGTTATTCCATACCGTGCGCACATCCAGGGAAAGAGAATAGCCGAAGCAATCACGCAGCCCAAACGCTCCCAATACACAGTAACCTTATTGCCAGCTTCTAACGTAGCAGTGCACAGAATTGAAAAGCGATCTTGGAGGACCAGGAACACAAAGAGTCCCCAGATTGCAGGCGAGATTGTGTGGAAATCAGCTTTGCCCAGAATCATTGGAATCCAAGGTAAGCCCACTCCAATCATCCAACCGCCCACAACCACTAGACCGCTGGCAATCAAGATTCGTTTGACGACTAGACGCTGAAGTCCGGAAAGGTTCTTCGCAGCAATCAAGCGAGTCATGGTTGGAATTTGACTGGTGAATGGAACCTGAGCAATAGGCCCGACCATTGAGAGAAACCGCAGATAGACCGAAAGAGAAATAGCCTCTCGACTGGCCAGAAAAAACGGAGCTGCCAGTGTCGCGGCTTGTTCCGTTGCGACGAACGAAACGTGCCCAATTAAACCCTTCCAGGTTGGTGCCCAGACGGCATCGATCACCTCTTTGTCCCAACCAAAGAGAGGCAGTCGACTCACTTGTCCTTCCGTGACCAGACGTGCTAGCAGCACATTGCGCAAACAACTGGCGATGATCATTCCGTTAAAGACGATGGCCCACATCAAAATACTAAACCCGAAGGCTGCCACACCCAGGCACAATAGAGAACTCACCAAGTTGAAGATCGCATTCCATCGGGCCAACACGGCAATCTTGTTCAGTCCTTGCAGGACAATGTCGTAGCGGAACAAGTTAATCCGTAAACCAACCGTCGCCATACTGATGAAGAATGCCAGCACGCTTTCGGTTGAAAGCTGCTCTGGCGCTACGGCTAGCCGCTGAATCGACACGTAGCCGATAATGCTGACGGTCAATCCGATGACCAGGGACAGAATCAACAGCAGGCTTCCCAGCGTACTGTAAACCCGGCCGAACAGAACTTCATCCCGAGATTGGCCAACGCGAGCCGCCGCTTCGTCGGACTGCGGCTGAATTGACTCACGGGGTGAAAGATCGTGATAGCCTGCATCAACGCACGAAACGAGCATCGAGAACGCAATGGCCAATCGGTCTGAAAACAGATAGCCGAATCGAGAAATGGCCGTGATGGCCATGAAGACACCCAGGTCCAACGTACCCCACTGCTTCCAGACCAAAGGAATGATAATCACCACGTTGGCTGTCTGGACGAAGACATTAGCCCACGTGGTAAACGTCGGCGAGTTCCAAAGCTGTTTCAACGCTCGCACCACGTTCTCAACGCCCCCTTTGGAGTGATCCAAAACAGTCTTACGCCGAAAGAGCTGTTACTGCTTCGCCTGTGAATTATGCGACCAGCTTCCTTGCTGATAGACCTTGTCAACGATTTTCATCAGCTTCAAGGCGTCAGACGAGCGGCCGAGTTGCAAGGGCTTCTTGTCGATGACCGCGTCGAAAAAGTGCTCGATCTCACTCAACCACGAGGTGTCGTTTTCGAAGTGATAGATCTGCTTTTCGCCCCATTCGATTGCCGGGCCGCGGGCTTTGTTTCGCTCAACGGTCATCTCTTCATTACCATAGCTGTTACTAGAAGTTTTGATACCGTTGAGAACGATGTGGCCCTTTTCAAGGAAGATTTCCAAAGAGAATAGGTGTCGCCATTGGGTCATAGTCGAGTGGAGTGAAGCGACGACGCCTGTTTCCGTATTGCGGAAGTTGGCGAAGACGTTGTCTTCAATCCCCGGGATATCCCAGAACAAGTCCGACAGCATGGCCTGCACTTCGTGCAGGTCACCCGCGAACAGCAAAAAGAGATCGAGCATATGAATGCCTTGGTCGAGGAAGATGCCCCCGCCAACCAGGTCCTTCTTGGCTCGCCAACCCTTAAAGAAATTGGAGTCGACGCTTTTGCCGTACCTGCCTCGCATCCATAAAACTTTGCCATACTCACCCGACTCGACGATTGTCCGGGCGCGTTTGATTGAGCCGTGATGCCGATGATTGAAGCCGTACATCAGCACTCGATCGGTCGTTGCTTCGACATCGATGACAGCTTGAACATCGGCCGCACAGAATGCCGGTGGCTTTTCGCTGAAAACGTGCTTGCCTTGTC
>JAIXVG010000142.1 GCA_027483145.1 Planctomyces sp. | reverse complement strand
GGGGATATGCATCGATAATGTTGACCAGGTAAATGCCACCCGGCGACAACAGCGAGCGAACCTTCTGGCTGAACTCAAGCGTGGTCAAATGCCACGGAACGCTGAAGTCGTTAAACGCATCTCCGTAAATGGCGTTAAACGTAACAGGTGCAACAAGGGATTTATTGCGTGCCAGCAGTTCATCAATCACTTGCCGCGCATCACCAATACTGGTTTGTACACGCGATTGAGTCGTTAACCCGAGTTGGCGTTCCACGGCAAGTCGGACAGCCGGATCGAGCTCGGCCACATCAATTCGTCCCGATGCCGGAAAGTGATGTTCGATCCATCGGGGAAAAACGTATCCGCCCCCTCCAATGAAAAACGTATCGAGCTTGCGTGAGGCTGAAACCAATTCTGTTAACGCTGCTCGCCACTTTCCATCACCCGTCAACTGCTGCAGTCGACTGGCTACTTGTCGATCAAGGGCTTTGCTGCATACAAGAACCTGCAAGTCTTTATCGAAGCGAACCGTCGGCAACAAATCGGCTGGAATCTCGACACCCGCTGGCAACGCATCGAGTGGAGCAGAGCTAAACCCACCCCAGTTTGGATGCTGCGATTCAAGATAAAGGTCTTCAATCGCCCGCCAGTAGAGATGATCAGCCGACCTGCTTGTCAGAGTCTCAATCAAGTCGAGCCGATTGGCAGGAATCGTCAATCGCCGCGTCGCCGGATCAAACGAAATCTCTGCTGGTAACTCAGTTGTCAGCTTCTCCAGTTTAGCAAACTGCTGCACAACCACCGACACCGGGGCTGGCGATTGACCAGCCGACAACTCGGTGAGTGCGGCGTAAACCTTTTCATAGTCGTAATACAATTCCGCAGGCTGGCGCGGGTTGAAGTAGCTGTGCACCAGCTTATCGAGCCGCAAGAACTTGACATCACTTCCCATGTCACTAGCAGTACCTACATTGATGTACGAGTACTGACTTTCATCGTGATACTCGCCGGGAGTGTCATCCCGCAGGGAGAGAAGAATTCCTAACCCCTGAAGTGATTCCCCTATCTCCTGGCCAAACCCGCGGAGTCGGTCTCGGGCGTCGAGTTGCTTATCGAACGGACGGAAGAGGGCGGTTTGCTCTGCGACCCACTCCCCCGCCCCGGCCCAAAGCTCGGGCGTCGAAATCGCAATCAGCGTGACGATTGCCCACGTTTGCAGCCAGCCGCAAACGACCACCACGCGGAATATCCGCTGCCCACCTGCCACCGTAAACGAAAGGACCGCCAGCGTTAAGGCGGTCAGGGCAATAATCGATCGCGTGCCAAACATGTCAATCAGCACAAACCCGGTGAGAAATGTTCCAACGATCGAGCCTGCAGCCCCCCAGGCATAGACGTTTCCCACGGTGGTCCCTGTCGACCGCCCTTGAGCCAGCGCCATACTGGCCGCAATGGGTGAAATGGTTCCAAGTGAAGCAGCTGGCAAAAAGAAAATCAGCCCAACAACACACAAGACCCAGACCGGCCAACTGAGTGATGTTGGCCGATTGACCCCGGCCATTAGCTGATCGAGCCACAACACACTCAGGCACAGGACGCTTGATACCAGAAACATTCGCGAGAGCGTCTTGGAATGCTCGTACCGGTCTGCCAACCAGCCACCAAACGAGTTCCCAACCGTAATCCCGGCCAGTACCACTCCAATGACCGAGGTCCAGGTATACAGCGAGTTCCCCAGATGTTTACCAATCAGCCGCGATGCCGTCAGTTCGAGGGTCATCACACAGACGCTGCTGACAAACACCAGTAGATTGCAGCACCACAGTAGCCAGATCGATTTCTGCTTGAGAGCCTTCCGCTTGGTGGCACGTACCTCGGCCGATTCGAGAGGAATCGGGTTACGAAAGGTGGCTTCAATTGCGGGCTGACCCCACGATTTCGGTGGATCGAGAATGCGGTACGTCTCACCTGTATCGGGCGGCGTTGGTCCGGCCGAAACATCGTTTTCCCAGGCCTTCTGGGGATCTTCGTTCGAGTCGGGCGAGACCATCGCGTTACGTATTCCTTGAACGAGTTCCCAAAGATCAGCGATCAGATTGCTGCACGCATTTCCCCCACCTGTTTGCCGCAAGTCGAGGGATCAAGGCCCTCATCGCTACTCGATCGGTTTCACCCGAATGTTTTTGTAGCGCACAAACTGATTGGTGTAATCGCCGCCACCATGCACCTGCAGAGCGATCTGCCCTTCGTTTTGATGGCGCGCTTCGGTGTCGGTGAACTCCATCATCCGCACCCCGTTCACCCAGGTCGTAATCGTTGGTGGGTTATTGACAATTCGTGCCCGCAACTCGTTCCATTCCCCATGCTTCCACAGTGCAGGCCAGTCTGCTGGCTCGAATTGCAGCGGGAATGGGTCGTCGTTCTTGGTGATTTGCTTCACGTCACTTAAAAAACTGAAGTTGCGATGATGAATCCCGCCAGTCAGCCCTTCCCCGTAAACACCACCGAGGTTCCCTTCCGAGTGATAGTCAACCATAAACTGATACGCCTGCCCCCGGTCGTTACTGCGCAGAAACAACCCGCTATCGGGACCAAAATCGTTCTTCATCTCGACAATGACTTCAAAGTCTTTAAACGACCTGTTTGTCAGAATGATCCCCCCGTTACCCGGGACGTCCTGGGTGCCGGTAATTGCCTCATCAGTCACCTTCCACGTCCCCCCCGATGTTTGCTTGCTGGTGGCACTGTGACCGGTCTTCGCGCTGACGGTCCAACCCTCGAGGGTCTTCCCATCGAACAGCGAAATGGCTTTGCTATCGTCGAACTTCTCTTTCTTGAAGTCTGCTGCAGGTGCACTGTTTCCCCCTACAAGCATCGACGCCGCGACCACTGCTGACAGGCAACACCAAATCGTATTTCTTAAGCGCATCGCTAACCTTTGGCTTGATGAAAGAGGGGAGGTGTGAAGACTGACGTGGAAGAGACTTGTGCGTCAGTCGTGACGTGCGGGTGACAGAATCATCGTGCTGAAAGTGTTCGACTTCGATTGAGGATTGAACTCGCCCCAGGGGCTAATGACTTCTGGGCATGAAACATCAGGCCATTGAACATGGCCATTCGCAACAACGAACCAGCATCACGTTTTCTTTGCTTTTGGCTTTGGGCTCGACTTCGACTTCCCTTTCCCCTTCGGTTCCTCGACAACCTCTTCCTTGGGACCTTCAGGGGGCGGGGGAACCCTCATCCGTGCTGCGAAGTCCTTCAGCAACTTTTCATAGTCTTTCTCGGCCGGGCTTTTCGCTGTTTTTGACTTCTTAAACACTTCGGGCAAACGTTGCGATCCGGCCCATAATAGATATTGCTTATGAGGCCTCTCGCGACTGGCGGTCGCCTTCAATTCCTTCATTGTCGGAGCCAGCTCTTTTTCGACGCCAGATGCATACGTTTCCCAGTTGGCGCCACCACTTGCCCGCATCTTGCGAACCTCGACCAACACCTCGACCAAGCGATTGTAAGTTTCAATGTCTTTGCCGGTACTCTCGGGCAAAAAGAACAATCCCACAATCAGCAGCACTACCGCTGCCACCGCCCAGACAACAGGCATCTTGGCAATTTCAATGATGGGACCAAGGTCGAAGCCTCCCCCGCCGCCACCACCTTTTTTTGTCTTCCCTTTGGGTGGTGGTCCCTTGTAAGTCGATTTGGTTGAACCACCCATGCCACCAGCCCCCGCCCCGCCAAACCCGGAAGCTGGCTTCGGCGCGTCAGCCACTGGAGCCGTGACAGGCTCAGTCGCCTTAGGCTCAACAGGTTCAACTTTCGCCACTTCTACTGGCTTGGGAGCTTCAGCAGGCTTGACTGCTTCAGTCGGCTTGGGAGTTTCAGCAGGCTTAGCCGCTTCCGCTGGTTTCGAAAACGTGCTCCACTCTGCCCCCTTTGCTGGTACTGCCGGGGCCGCGACTGCAACAGGAGCCGCTGCGGCAACGAGACCGGGGACATCACTGGCCAACTGCCAATCAGCAGTCTTACCCTGCCGCACGTAATCGTTCGTCGCTAACTGGCCCGTTGTTCCCCACTGCTGCAACGTCGCGAAGTCGACCGGGCCATACTCACTGCCACCAATCCAACCGTACCATTGGTCAACAGGTTGAGGAGCAGGCTGATACGGGGCCGGCGCTGCCATTGGATATCCCGGCTGTGGATACCCAGGCTGCTGATACGGATTTGGCGGGTAAGGGGCCGTGCCATACATTGGCTGCCCATACGGATTCGGTGCCGGATAAGGTGCCGGCTGGTAAGCCACCGGAGCACCGTAACCACCAGCCCCATATTGCGGCTGCTGAGGCCCACCATACGGGGCCTGCATCCCACCTACCTGGGGCATACCAAACGCGGGTGTTCCTGCTGGCCCACCTACAACGGGCATCGTTCCGGCTGGCGTTTGATTTCTGACATCGACCGTTGCAATCGTTGGCGAACTAGTCGTTTTCGCTGGGCTTCGTTCCAGCTTCTTCTCAACCTTCTCGAAAGGTATCGCTGCAGCTAACCGACCCATCGATCGAACTGCGCGCCACTTGGCAGTCTGCCCCAAACGAACTTGGTCGTCCCCCGAAATCTCGCCGCTGGTCACCTTTTGAATGACCTCATCGAACGGCATCGGGCCTAACTCAAGCCCCAGCGACAGCACATACCATTCATCTGCTGCAGCCACCTGACTATTGCTATCGCTCTTGCTAGTCGACCAACTGGTCGAACTTGGCCAGGCAGCGGTTGCAGTCGCCGTTTGAGCAGCGCCAAATCCCAGTTCGGTAAATGTCAACGCCTGCTTCCAGGGACCACTCTCCTGGCGAACTTCATCCGTTTCGCCCAGCTGCTCGGTTTGCAGCAGCTCGCGAATCGATTCCAGGTCGACTGGCCCAAACTCTTCGCCAAAGAGACGATAAAACCACATCGCGGCTTGATCCTGACGATCGACTTGTAACCGGCTGATAGCGAAGAAGTACCGGGCTGGCCGATCACTTACTCAAGGCCCAAATCCCAACGATTCCACGCTGTTGAAGCTTTACACTGTACACAGCCCACAGGGCATTGTGAACAAGCCAAACCGCGAATCACTCGTCCACCGCCGGTCTGGCATGCCCGACCCGCACTCGTCGTTGGACATGCCCGAACTCCTCATCGGACACAGAAGTATCCAGGAGGCCCGGCCCACTGGTGGCCGGACTGCGAAGCAGCAAGAAGCCGCGCCATTGGTTCCCGCGAGATCACTCAACTCAATCGACTTTTTGATGACCGTCGGCCGAAAGCCAAGACAGGGTCGTGCTCGGTCAAAACGATATCTGCGTCTGCCAATGGCTCTGCCAGCGCGATGTAAACTGATAATCCATATAAGTTTGGGTTTGAAAAACGAACGATTCTTCAGTCCGTGTTCTAACGCGCAACGGTCATCCCCGCGACCAACGTCAGCTCATCCCGCCTGAGCCTTAGCCCACCACCTCGGCCGGCGGAACATAACGCAGCTTGCGCTCACGCAACCGGGGAAGTCGACCACTTCCGGTG
>JAIXVG010000378.1 GCA_027483145.1 Planctomyces sp. | reverse complement strand
GGAAACTGCGATACAGCATTTGGCCTGAGTGGTGGACCAAACGACTTGGTTCCCGATCAAGGGGAAGGAGTTCAGACCCGAACGTTTGGCAGCTTCCATACCGGTGGCTGTCACTTTACGCTGGGAGATGGCTCGGTTCGATTTGTTAGCGAGAACGTCGATCTCGACACTTATATCTCGCTGGGAATTCGCAACGATGGCCGCGTGATTGGAGAGTACTAAGGCTTGAGCAGCCAATGGTAGATTGACCGGCACTTTCGTTTGCCAAACTGGAATGGCTGAATTGAATTGCGGATCGCAACTGCATTGTGAAATGTGGTGATTCACCAATGCGGCATGTCATTGGTTGATGCTGCGGTTGATACCAGAACCCGACCACGCGAGTGGTCTGCTCGGCAAGCAACTTGCGCATTACTCACTGGGGCAAAGAGTGATGCGGGATGAGTCGAATCCGGGGGGGGACGTCGATCGTTGGGGGGCCGAGATTTCGCTAAGGCTATAGCGAGTCAACGGGCTGCCATCATCGGGAGCAAACTGAAAGTTGGCTCGCAGAATCCCTTGAAAGTCGAGTTGCGAGTCAGCCAGGATGGTGATGTCGCCATTACTGAGTGACTTCCATTGAGCCAACGGGGCCTCTTCAGGGACCAGAGTTCCGTCGCCCGCCAGCAACACGGCCTGTTGCCAATCGGGGCGCAAGACCTCGGCATATAGCTCAACCAGTGGAATAAGAGAGTCTGGGCTTTCGAGGACCGAGTCTTCGATGGTCAGTAACAGCTGGCCACCGTTTTCCTCTTCGACAACAGTCCCACCTAATCGAAGCAGGCTTGCTCCATCGCGGAAAGTGAGCTGTCGTCCGTGAACCTCGGCTCCCTTTGGAGGCTGGGTTGTCGTACAGACGCTTAAGGGGCCGGCACCTGCTTTCAGGACATTTTCGAACGAGAGATCGGTTGGCCCTTCAGGTGCATAGAAGCCGACCATTGGCCCCGTCAGAATGGTATCGATGATTTGGGCGGTGGCTTTGTCGAGCGACGATGTGTCGGCAGGTAGCTTCCAAGCGAGGGCCACGGTGCGGGTCGTTGACTGGGTGGAGGCGGCATTCGTGACTTCGAACGAGCAGCCTTCAACAGTCAGCCGAGTTGTTTCGGCCAGGCACATGAAGCCAGCACTTGTCTGCGATGTTTGCGGCTGATAGTGAAGCTTCAAGTTTTGGAGAGTCACTTCCGGGGCAAAAATGGCCAACGGGCCACCCGTGATTTCAATGACTGGGCAAACGCCGGGGCGAGCGGAGATAGTGATCGGTGCGAGCGATTCAAATGGCTGGGCCAGGTATGGACCGGGACTTGTCAGTTCAATCAGGCCGTTAGCATTCGGTGCGGGCCAGGGGGCGAAGCGGTTGTCACCATTAGGGGCTGCTCCGGCGATAACTGGTTTGGCCACTTCCAGACTGGTCGCCAACTCTTGCGGCAGGGCATTTGGCGATGTGGGAGTGCTGCCCGGTTGAGACTGAGCTGCTTCGAGCATGGCCAAGGCTTTGGTTCGCAGGCTTGAATCTGCGGCGACCAGCCCGCAGGCCGCAACGATGGCCAAGGCTGCTGCGATCACCTTTTTGGAAATCGACTTTGGCTTGGGCCGGGTGACAAAGTACGGGGCTTCGGGCTCCCATTCGCGAAAGTAAGTCTTAACGCGGCATGCTTGACGCCAAGGGGCTGGACCAAGTCGCTGAAGCACATTGGCTGCCTGATCGGGACGACTGGCTAGTTCACGCTGCGTCAGCCATTCGATGGCAGCGGCGAGGTTGGGCGGGGTGTCTGGGGCAAACTCGCGTACATCGGGAATCGGCTTCATGCGATGGGCGGCCAACTTTTGGAAGCGATCGACCGTCGAGACCGGTGGTCGCCCTGCTAAAAGTTGCCACAAGAGGCAGCCTGCAGAATAGAGATCAGACTTGACCGAGACCGAGTTTCCTTGAGCGACTTCCCAAGCCAGCGTATCGAGCGATTCGCAAGGGCGATCGGCATGAATTGACCAGACAGGTTCGACTGAGGGGCGAATGCCGGTATCAACCAGTTTGAGCTGGCCCGACGGGGTCAGCAAAACATTGCTGAGGAGCAGATCGCCATGAATAACTCCTGCGGCGTGGATTGCCTGCAGGTGACTGAGAAGCTGGCGGGCTAATGCAACGACCACGTCGGCTCGGAACCGACCGCGTCGCACCAATAGGTCTGCCAGGCTATGTCCAGTAACGGGTGGTGACTCAACCAACCAGGTTTCGCCGTCACGCTCGAGATGAGTCAGCGAGATCGCAGCGGGAATCGGGTGTTGTTGCAGTTTGACAAGGAGCGTTCGCAGAGCTTCTCCAACGGTCGATTTGCTGGAGGTCGAGGTCACACGCTTCAAGACAACCTTTTGAGACGAGTCAAGTCGCCGCGCGAGAAATGTGTTGGGGTTGGCATGGCGCGAAAGGGGTGTTTCAAGAAGATATGGCCCCTGACGCAGCAGATGTGCCTGGCCCTCGCCAATCAGATTGGCTTGAAAGGGGGTAATGCGTTTGGTGGTGACGAGGGCATCGAGCCAGACAATATCGAACGCAGGCAAGTCGTGAGTGAGATGAGCGACTCGGCGAGCGACCTGACGCAAATCAGCCGGGTTGCATAACCCGGTTGCGGTCAGGACTTCGATCAATGCTGGCGAGGCCTGCTCGGCCATAGGGGGACCAATGGGAGGATTAGATTACGGATTATTGATTATGGACGTAATGATGATGAATGGATCGGGTTGGTGGTGACGGGGATATCGCAGAAAAACGGGTTTTGCTCAAGGTGGGGTGGGGGACTGCAGGGAAATCTCAAGCCTCTGACTTGGGCCGGTTGGGGGTGGGGCGGTCTGGTTTCTTGTGGGACCCGTATTGGCAAGAAATGGGTTTTGGGCTAGTTTTTGGTCAGACCCGATGGCTGGTGCGTAACGTGTTTGCTGTCAGGAACTTGTGCTGATTTGTGGAAATGTGCGGCGGTGGTTTGCCGCAAGTTCCATAATTGGAATGAGTTAGCACTGATTGTCGGCGTGGTTGTTCTCTCAGAAGAGAGTCACTGGTCGGCGGTGTGGACAACCTCGGGCCGAATTGGGGAGACCAGTGTCACCCGATTTCAGCCACAGATGATTCTG
>JAIXVG010000200.1 GCA_027483145.1 Planctomyces sp. | reverse complement strand
TTGGCGGTACAAAAACGGGAAACTCACTCGAACGGGTATTTTCGCAGTCGCGTTGTCGCTGGTCACAAACTCCGGAAACACCTGCAATTTCAAATGTTTCTGACACCCCCAGAATCAGTAGCCATTCACCCTCGACGTAAACGAAGCAGTCTCGGAACGAATGCAAACCGCACGGAAACAAAAAGGGTGTTGAAACAGAAAGAGGATGACTTGAACCGAAGGCAAACAAGTCGTTGCTGGCGATGAGCACAGAACAATCAATCCTCGATCCGAAATCAATCCTCAACTCGGGATCAATCATCGAGCGATGAAACACTCCGGCCAATAGCCGTTGAACGCACTCCCTTGCACCAGAATCCTGTCATCAAACCTGCATCAGCGGCACAGACTAACCCCTGACCCACGCCCAATCTCTAACCAGCCAAGTCGTGTAGCCAGTTAGCCAGACGTTAGAAATCGGGTCAAAACAGCTAGTTTTCGCAGCAATTTGTGAGCGAACCTGTTCGTATCTAACTCCGTCAAAAACAGAATGTCAATCACTCGCGCACGAAAAACCCCTAATTTTCAGGGATTTGGCGAAGTTTTTTGTTTTTGACTTTTTGAAAGAAATGTTGAATTCGGTCTACGAAGTGATCTTGAAATCAAACCAACTGCAATCCAACGACACTCCGCCAGACCATTCAACCGGTTGATACGAATCAACAATTCGCGTGAGTCACCACTCGATTGGTTAACTCATCAGCGCGATGTGGCTTGATTCAAAAATCACCCACACTCGACAACACAAGCAGCCAGTCGCTTCGCACTTAACCGTGTCAGCACATGATCAAGCATCGACGGTTACTGCGCTGGTCGGACAGGCTTGGCAGGCCAGAATCCAGTTCCCCTTCAGGTCGGCAGCGCTCAGCGCATCGGTCACATCCATCTGAACCGTGCCAGTCAGAAGCTTCGTGCGGCATTGACCACATACTCCCGCGCGGCAGTCGTAGGGAATATCGACCCCCACTCGTTCGGATGCTTCCAGAATCGTCTCCCCTACCTCAGCCGTCACCACGCGATTCGAATCACGGAAGGTGACTTCACACTGTCCAGCCACCTGACCTGCCGCAGCGGTAAGCGGCTTGGGCTCGTCAGCCACTTCGTTCGCCGCCTCAACCGACGCCTCTGCGACTACAGCAGAACCGGCAGGGGATTCAAAAGCTTCTGTATGAATCTGTTCTGCCGAGACACCAGCCGCGACCAGTTCCGCCCGGGTGGCGTCCATCATCCCGTTTGGGCCACACAGATAGACAGGCATCTGATGCAGGTTCGGAACCAGATGAACCAATCGAGCGCTGGTCAGCCGTCCCCGCTCACCGGTCCAGGTATCTCCCTCCATCAATCGCGTAAGGGTGATGCACAACTTGAAACGCGGGAATCGCTGCCGCATAAAGGCCAGCTCATCTCGAAAGATAATGTCTGCTTCCGATTTCGCCACAAACAAAAAGTGGATCGTCCCCGGCCACTGGCGATCACACAAATAGCGAGCCATCGACATCACCGGGGTAATTCCCACACCACCTGCAATCAGCAGCACTTCGTCTGCCGATTCACCTGTAAAGGTGAACTTGCCTGCAGGAGCAGTTATCTTCAACCTCTGTCCGGCTGTAACATGATCATGCATAAACCGCGAGGCTACGCCTTGCGACTCTCGCTTGATCGACAGCTCGATTCTTCCCCGCTGTGTGGGAGCAGAAGCAATTGTGTAGGACCGGTTAACTCGCTTGCCACCAATCTCCAGTTGAAGATTCAGGTATTGCCCAGGCAAATGCTCGAACGGTGGAGGACCACCACCCACCGGGACCAGCGAGAAGGTCTTTACGTCGCTGGTCTCTGGAACGATCGAAACGACTTCTAACTCGCCACTCCATGGACGCTTTTTTGGGCTACCAGCCGTCGCCGCAACTGCCAGCGGTTGCTGGGGAATCACGCTGACAGCAGGTCCCTTCCGTTTCGTAAACCACCCATAGCCAACCCGCGCACCCAAAAGGACTGCGACAACCGCGCCAAAAGTCAGCGGCTTCCGCACATCTGCCTTGACCTGCATGAAAAAGTGAACCACCGCCAGAATGGCCACCAGGTAGGCCACCCGATGAAGCTGCTTCCATCTCACGGCCCCCAGCCTGGCAACCATCGCATTAGTCGACGTCACAGCCAGCGGCACCATTGCCACAAGAGCAATTGTTCCTATTTGCAAAAACCGTCGCGTCGCAATCTCGTGCGCAGTGCTCGATAGACTGAGCGCTCGGTCAAATGTCAGATAAATGGCGAAGTGAATGGCAGCGTAAAAGAATCCATACAACCCCAGCGTGCGCCGAAAGGCAGACCAGCCCCCCCAACCGCTCATCCACTTCAGCGGGGTCATCAACAGCGACAGCACCAGAAAGACCAGCGACAACAGACCAGTGGTGTGAATCGCCGAATTGGTACTGTTTGCCCCAAGTTGCCCCTGGATTGCATCCCAGCCGAGCATTGCCAGCGGCACCCCACCACATAGGAATACGACCCAGCGATAAAAAGGAATTTCGCTCTGTGGGCGCGCAGACAAACGAGCAGAAGCGGGCATGACCAACGTCTCTTGGCTAGGTGAAAGAAATGGTTCCGGGCTGTAGGCTG
>JAIXVG010000014.1 GCA_027483145.1 Planctomyces sp. | reverse complement strand
TCGATCAGGTGGCATTCACTTCGCAGACTCTCCGATTCGCACCCGATTCGATTGAATTTGAATGACCGCAGGGTAGCCCAGATATCGTTTTGGATGTCTGGGCTACGTAGGCGAAGGAGGGCTTGAACGGTGGCGCATTCATGATTGGCCTCTTGTTGTTCCACAACCCATCTTTACTGCAAAGCAGGAAACGTAGCATGGCGGCCACGGGCCGCGAGTGTGAATGGTTCAATAATGGATTACGTCGGCCAGCCATCAGCCGCAACAGGAGCCTGGCCATTATTCATCCGTATGGCATTAACCAGGCGTCGCGAATCCTCGCTGCTTGACGTGACCACCATGCCATCTACACAGGCATCGCCCCATCTGTCGGTCAGCCGAATCGAGACCGAACGTGATGGAACCCCAAGGAAGTCTCGCATGGGGCCAAGTTGATCAATCGAGGCAAGAATACGATGTGCCAGAGCGATTAGTTCTTGTACGGTTCCAACAAGAAACGCTTCATCAAGTCCCCCTTCACACATGATTGCAGGGAGAGATAACTGCTCCGTTGGCCTATCAATAGATCCGTCGCTACGCACACTTGTTCTCCGAACAGATAATCAGCTGCCAACTTAGTGGGTCATGTCGTAGCGGCATCCAGCGATTGAGAATAGACAAGTCAGTCTGATGCGGAGAGGTGCGGGACGAGCGGCGAGATGTTACCGGTAGTGATTGCGAAATATCGTTGGCACCGTTTGCACTGTCCGTTTACGATGGCGTGCCGCTATGAGATCACATCATTTACTGTGTCACAGCACCACCAGTGTTTGGAACGTATGGCGAACTCCAGATCCGCTGCGACGCTTCACAACATTCAGCCTCTAAAACGCCATGGTACGAAACACCACTGGCAAAGCCAGTAGCACACAGAGCTTGCATCTCTGAATTTGCCACCCCCGCCGTCAAAAATCGACTTTCGCCCGCATTCCAACAACGACGGCTGTGCCGATCGACTCGGATGGCAACGAAAGAGTTCGCTCGCGTGCGGGAACAAGAATCTGCAGGTCGGGAGTGACGCGGAACCAGGGGGTGACCGCATAGTTGTAAAAGAGTTCAACCACATGATCGTCGCGAATGGGCAATAGCGTCGGCGCCAAATCTTTGACAGGACTCGAGTAGCCCGTGAACGCATAGGCCACCCCAAACGTATCGAGGGGACGCGAAGTCAGCGGGCTGCTACCACCCAGACCCACATTGGCAGACCATCGAACGGGGCTGGGGCCGTTATCGGCAAGCCCTAAATTGGTGAACAGCCCCCATGATCGCGATGGGTTGGCCGGGTCAACATAGAGCGCCTGATCGGCCGAGTAGAACAGCGACCACGAACCTGTTTCTCGTCCGGTAACAACCACGAGGCCCGCATTGGGATCGTAGTAGGCCGTTGGTTGCAGATCGCGATACGACCCACTGCTGTAAGTTCCCCAGAACCCCTGATGACCAGTCCGCCCCAGCACCTCAACCGGGATATCGAGCCGACTGATAATGGTAGCACCATTACTAAAAAAACTTTCAAACCCGGATGTCGTCGGCGTGTTATTCGTATCGAGGACCATTGTCGTAAAAACGGGCTGCAAGTTATGCAAAACAGCGAACCCCGCCCCCAACGTCGAATAGGGAACCGTTCGTTCCGACGCTGCTGGGAAAGCCAGCGCAGTATTCATGAATGCATCGACACCTCGTCCGGCCGCAAATTGCTGCTTTAGGTCATCAAGCGTATTCAGTTTGCCCCCAAAGACAGCGAAATTCTCGGATAGAGCTTGTGTGAATTTGACAGCCGTCAACGCAGAGGTTGAACCGGTAGGCGTTGGAAAGAGCACCCCGATATTTGGTGGCTGAATGGCACCTGAAGCCTGATTGATCGAATCGCCATAACGAGTTTCGCCGTGCAGCGTCACAAAGAAGCCTCTCCATAACCCGGCCTTCTCGCCATCGACATTCACCAGGTAGTCGTTGCGCCCCGCGTATTCAAACCCTTGTCGCGCCCCTCCGCTGGCAACCCCCTGATAGAACTGCGTCGAACTGATGTTGATCTGCACCCCCTGCGACGCAAGTTGATCGCGCAGTCCACCAGCGCTACCAAGCAGATACTTGCGTTCCCACACATTGCCATCAAATGGAGAAGTATACGCTGCCGACATCGCCCCGGAAGCAGGCTGTAATTGCGGTTGCGCATCGCTAGCTGGCCCAGGCGGTACCCAGGGGGCTTGAGCCATGGCTGAAGTGGCGACGACGATGCTGCACAGGATGCCGCAACAGGCTGTAAGCAAACTGCACTTGTGATGTTGAAAATGTCGGGGCAAATGCATCTGACTCTTCCATCTTCAAGTAACGACCCGATCCGTCTCGCTGAACTGCTCGCATTGAAGCGCAGACTTCTAAAACCTTAACCCAAAGCCCACGTTCGTAAAGAAATTGGCTGCGTCATGATTGAGGCCCCAGCCGACTCGAACACCAACCTCGCAATCGGGCGTCAGTAAATAATGGACCCCCGGGCTGAAGTATTGGGCGTTGGTATTTGTGGCTCGATCAGTGGTCATAATCCCAAAGTATTCGCCGTGAATGTTCCAGTGTTCAGCGACAGGAACCTTAAGAACGACTGATGGTGCCCATTGATTAAAGTGGTCTTCGTCCTGTTTGGTGGAGATATACCGAAGCGAAGAATCGAGTTGCCAGTCGTCGAAAACCTTCCAACCAAAGACATACCCCAATTGAAGGTCGCTATTGGTTTCGGGACCAGCGGTAGGGGTAGTTGCCTGAACAATACATGCGCTTTGCGGAATCCACTGTTGTTGCTGAGTCAGCCCATATTTGAAGCCGTAAAGCATCTGCGATTCTTGTCGCGATTCGGTGACCTCTGACTCTCCACCGGCATCCCCACTTGAGACTGATCCGCCACCACCAATCTCACTGTTCCAGCCCAGCCGCAGTTCCAACCGCTTAGTAAGCCCCACACGGGTGATGATTTCGGGGAAACTGTGATTGTCTGCGGCACTCCGATTATCAATGAAAGAGTAAGCCGACTCAAAAATGGTCTGGCCCGATCGCACAGTCGTGGTAGCCGGCGTGAAAGAGTCCCGGTCTGTTTCCAGATGTTCTTCTTCATCGCCCGATTCCGATTCGCGATTCGATTCTCGAAGGATTGCTGACGAAAGCCAGGGTCTTTCAAGCCCCTCAAACAGGTCTCCAACATCCTGAGCGCATAATCCTCCAACGCCCAACAAGACGGCTGCGACGAAGACCACGCTCAATAGAACAAGTCGTTTCCAGGCGGATTGTTCATGCATGGCTGGAACTTCAGTCGAAGAACTGACTCATCTGTTAGAATCGTGCTGTCAGCATCGGTTACCAGCAGAACAAAACCCGAGTTCCCTTTGCTCTGGTATCAGCCAACCTCACTGCCAGCCGAGAGCGTAACGATCGGGTAAAGTTGTCCACGCGGGCCTCGCACGCGAACCGGCGAAATCTACCGGAGTTGCTTGCAGGCGTAGAGTTGTCGATCCGCCCCTTGAAAAATCCGACCTGCCAGCGACCGGCACTTCTTTTGCAAAACGCCTGCCGGCCCGAATCCCCCAACTGAAGCAAATGGCGGAATAGCAGTATCGAATCATTTCATGTGGTGCGCTATCCCGCCCTGCAGCGGGCTTCTGGGACATGGCGTTTGCTTTGTTCAAGACGCGCGGGTGGCGAGGGAGTTGCTCTAAAAGCCCCCGGGTTAAAGACCCAACGCATCGGGGGCTTCCGTGTTGCGGTGCACCCCCGCCACCCAAAGTTGATCTTGCCTCGATTACAAAAAGCAAAGGCCCTGTTTCTGGGTCAACTCAATTAGTCAGGCTAAAACTCACCGGTAGCGTCGCCCGCAGCTCTTGAGGCGAGGCTGCGATAAACGCCCAGATCGATATTGCTGCTGATGAAACGGACTGCCCCACCCCCCAACACAAACTGCGCTCCCCCTGCATGATAACTTGCAAATTCATCCATCCGCACGAGGTCGCGATTGGGCGTGATATCGGTATCACCCAGGATTCGACAGATTGGATTCTCTCCCCCGGCAATGACACCAGTCCAAGTAAACTGCCAGTCATCTTTAGATCGAGTCAATCGCTCACCAATCACAATCGTGTTGCTCAGTCCATCGGTCACGTCCGAAAACTTGATGTGGCTATTTAGAAAAAATGCTCCATCGCTGATACAGGAAGCCCCTGGTGC
>JAIXVG010000066.1 GCA_027483145.1 Planctomyces sp. | reverse complement strand
GTCAACAAGATTCGTGAGAAGATGGTTTTGGCGAGGGTTTGCAAAGTGGCTGGTCCTGCGGGTGGCTATGTCCATCACAATGGCAAAACCGGCGTGCTGTTTCGGGCTGAAGGGGCCAAGCTGGACGCCCCCGTCCTGCGTGATGTGGCGATGCACATTGCCGCATTGGGACCGGCCGTCACGTTCCCGTCGGAGCTGCCACAGGAGCCAGTTGTGGCTGAGCGTGCCCGGCTGACCGAAGAAGCCCTCAAGTCAGGGAAGCCTGCCAATATCGTTGACAAGATTGTCGATGGCCGGATGAAGACCTATTACGTTGAGCAAGGGGTGCTTGTTGAGCAACCATTCGCCAAAGACGACAGCAAAAGCGTCAACCAGGCGTTGGCAGAGCATGGCCTGAAGGCGGCAGGTTTCACCCGGTGGATGCTGGGGAACTAGCGAGAGTTTCCAAAAAACGGCTCAGGCGGTGAGCAGCCATGTCGGTCAGATTTTGTGGCAAGTGTCCTTAAGGGGACTCAGCTACCAGAAATCCGAACTAGTTTTTCGCGCTGGTTGCGAGCTTTGCCTGTCGCAAAGAGTCAATAATTCATTAGAAGTACGCTGGGGGATGTCGCGTCCTCCAGCGTTTTTTTATTAGAATCGAGGTTCCCGTCCGCGAGCTTGGTGTCCCAAATGGGGAGATTCAGGATCACGGGGTGGACCCAGATTGCGAACGTTGGCGACCTGCTGGTTAGCCGTCAAGAAAGAACTGAAGCAACATGCCAGAGAATCAGACTCCAACCTACCGACGTGTCCTCCTCAAGCTGAGCGGCGAAAGCTTTGCCCGCCCGGGCGAGGGGGGGATCAATATGTCAGAGGTGGCTGCGATCTGCGAGCAAATCAAGACGGTAGTGGCTAAGGGTGTCGAGCTGGCGATTGTGTGTGGCGGCGGGAATATTCTGCGTGGTAAGCAGTTCAGTTCGCGCAGCGAAGCAATCGTTCCGGCAACAGCTCACTATATGGGGATGCTGGCGACGGTAATCAATGGCTTGGCCTTGCAGGATGCGCTCGAGAAGCTGGGAGTTCCTACTCGGGTGCAAAGTGCTATTCGCATGGAAGGGGTGGCAGAGCCATTCATTCGTCGGCGCTGTATTCGTCACCTTGAAAAGGGGCGAGTTGTTATTCTAGCAGGTGGGACCGGCAGCCCGTTTGTGACGACCGACACGGCTGCGGCACTCCGTTCACGTGAAATTGATGCTGATCTACTTGTGAAAGCAACGCGGGTGGATGGGGTTTACTCGGAAGACCCACTAAAAAATCCGCATGCGGTTCGTTATGGCGAGATCAGCTATAATGATGTCCTGCGACAGAATTTGCAGGTGATGGATGCCCAGGCGATTCATCACTGTATGGAACAAGACATTCCGATTGTGGTCCTCAACTATCAAAAGCTGGGGAACATTGAACGGGCGATTGCTGGCGAGCGACTGGGGACGCGTGTCTCATCGAGCCCAACGAGCACTGGCGATTGAGTTCGTTAGCGCCCTAAACCAGGTGCGTGCAAACGCGTTCAACTGTCGGAAACGAATCGGCAGCAGACAGACGGAATCCACTTTCAATACTGAATTCGAGTTACTGCTATGTCACCCGCTACGCTTACACCCCCTGTTTCATCTGCTAAGGCGACCTCTCAGGTTCCTGATGCGGACGGTTGCTTTGGGGAATTCGGACGGCGATTTGTTCCTGAAACCTTGATGTTCGCCTTGGAGGAATTGACACGAGAGTATCAGGCAGCCAAGGCGGATCCGGCGTTTCAGGCTCAGCTTGATGATCTGCTGAAGAACTTCGTCGGTCGGGCGAATCCCCTTTATTTTGCCGAACGATTGACGAAGCACATTGGCGGAGCACAAATCTACTTCAAGCGAGAAGACCTGAACCATACTGGTGCCCATAAGATCAACAACACAATTGGTCAGACGTTGTTGACCTTACGAATGAAGAAGCAGCGAGTTATTGCTGAGACAGGGGCTGGTCAGCATGGAGTCGCCACTGCGACTGCGTGTGCCAGATTTGGTTTACCCTGTGTTGTTTATATGGGTGAAGAAGATATTCGGCGGCAGAAGCTGAATGTGTTTCTGATGCGCGAGATGGGGGCCGAAGTGCGGCCTGTCACAAGTGGCTCGCGAACGTTACGCGATGCAATCAATGAAGCGATGCGAGATTGGATGGCTTCCGTTGAGACGACTCACTACATCATTGGCTCGGTGGTGGGGCCACATCCATTTCCGATGATTGTGCGAGACTTTCAATCGGTGATCGGAAAGGAAGCTCGATCACAATGCCTCGAAAAGCTGGGTCGCCTTCCCGATGAGGTGATTGCCTGCGTGGGTGGCGGTTCGAATGCGGCCGGGATGTTCTATCCATTTGTTGACGATGACGGCGTGGCAATTACTGGTGTGGAAGCAGGCGGACATGGCGGGACACCGGGCCAGCATGCCAGTACTTTGACCTATGGAAACAAGGGGATTTTGCACGGAAGCTATAGCTATGTGCTGCAGGATGATGACGGGCAAACCATGGATGTCCATTCGGTTTCGGCTGGTCTCGATTATCCTGGCGTCGGGCCTGAACATAGTTATTGGAAAGACACCGGACGAGTGAACTACGTCAATGTGAAGGACAATGAAGCGTTGGAAGCGATGTCGTTCCTGGCTCGTACCGAAGGGATTCTGCCAGCATTGGAAACGGCTCACGCGGTCCATTACGCAATGCAATCTGCAGCCAAGCGACGGCCAGAGGATGTGATCGTGGTTTGCCTGTCTGGCCGAGGTGATAAGGATGTAGCAGAAGTGGCTCGGATTACAGGGCGTGAGTTCTAGACCGAATTGCGGTTAAGTGTCGCGTCGAGTCATGGGTTTGACCGCGGAATCTAGGGCTGCGGGACGCAACAATTATCTGAAGCGGCATCTAGTGTCACTTGAGGTCGTATGGCTGCGGGCGACTGACGGGATCTGCGGCTTGGATCGAGAGGGCTCGATCCAGGTGGCTTAACGGTGATTGGAATCGCTCGCCTGCTTTAGCTGAACAAGATGCGGATGTAGCCTGCTGGCTGTTCTGAAATAGAAGATTGAAAGACTGTTGTGAAT
>JAIXVG010000394.1 GCA_027483145.1 Planctomyces sp. | reverse complement strand
GGTGTGTGAACCAGCACGTATAACGCTTCGCCCCCTTCCGGAGCGACCCCCGGTTCACTGAACGACGGTGCGCAAACGTAGCAGGTTGGATCGGGAGCAGGAATTCCCTGCTCGTAGATGGCTTCAAACTCTTCATGAGGATCACGAGAAAAGACGAAGCTATGGTGGAGCAAGTGGTCGTAGCGTTTTTTGAGGCCGAGGTAAAGAACCACCCCCGAGCAGGCTGGCTCGTAGGCCCTTTGGCTATCAAACGTGCGCTTGTACCTGGTTTCCATCAGCTCGTCGTGCATCCGGACACTGTCGGAATTGGAGACCACTCCGGTACAGCGGAAGACTTCGCCCCCTTCGGCCTCGACGCCGATGACTTGTCCCTGCTGGGTGATAATGCGGCTGATTGGGGTTCGCTCGTGGAATTCAACGCCTAGTTCCAAGGCCAGCTTGCGTAAGGCAGCAGGGACGGCCCCGGTACCGCCAATTGGATACCAGACCCCTTCCTGCGTTTGCATGTGGGCGATGCTGCACAAGACAGCTGGGGAGGCGTCGGGTGAAGAGCCGACGTATTGGGTAAAGTGGTCGACCATTTGTGAGACGCGTTCATCGGGAATGTAAGACCGCACGGTCTCGGCCACCGATCGTCCCATCCGCAAAGCGAGGACATCGCGAAGCCCTTGCAGGTTCACCAGTCCCCCTGCCTGGAACATGTCTCCGATAGAGCCGACACTCTTCCAGAAGAAGAATCGCTTCGAGATTTCGTGGAGCTGTTCCGAGTAGCCGAGGAATTTCTCGTATCCCTTGGCTGATGAGTTATCGCCAGAGAACTGAGTGACGTTTTTCTTCATCTGCTCGACATCAGCGATCAGGTCGAGTTGGGTTCCATCTTCGAAGAAGCACCGCCATTGGGGATCGAGTGCAACCAGCTCGAGATAGTCCTCCAGCTTGCGCCCTGCTTCAGCGAAGATTCGCTTGAGGACCGAAGGAACCGTCAGAATGGTGGGACCCATATCGAAGCGAAAGCCGGAGTTGTGCAGGATGGCGGCTTTGCCACCGAGCCAGGGGTTCTTGTCGAAAACGCTGACTCGGTAACCGCGGGCGGCGAGGGTGCAGGCTGCGGCCAGACCACCTAAACCAGCCCCGATGACTGCGACTCGTTCGTTGCTACCTGTAATCATGAAAGGGCTTTCGATTGGTTGAGGGTTGTGTGTGGATGAGGGTTGAGGGTACGAAATTGCAAGAGTGGTTTTATTGGTCGTCGTGTTGAGATGCGTGGCCGATGGGTTCTCGGCATTCTAGCCGAAACGCGCTAGCGTTCGGTTCTGTTGTTGGTTGGGAGTTATGGGCTAGCTCGAAGAAACCGCAGGCTAGCGCCTTGCGGCTGAAAAACGGGGTCTTTGGCTTTCCCTCAACTCTCAACACTGAACCCTCAGCCTGATAATTATTGCGAGATTGACTGACAATTCCATGAATTCCGGCGGCTACTTGATTGCGGCAGCTACTTCGGTGTCGTTTTCTTAAGTCTGATCGCGGCCTGAATGAGTTGCCATAAGCCGCCAATTCTGCTGCGCAGCCGGTGGCTATGGAGCCAGTGAATCAAGCCGGTGATCAGTTCGATATCGGGGGGACGCAGGTCATCTAAATGGGGTCGCCATGAGCCGCGCTGAATGACGATTGATTTGAGCTGGGTCATCTGCTTCAGACCTTCTGCTCCACGAGTGGTTCCAAACCCGCTCGCTTTAGTGCCGCCGAAGCCAACACGGGGGTCGGCCGTGGGGGCGATGATATCGTTGATGACGACGCATCCTGCTTCAATTCGCTTGGCGAACTGTGTCGCTTCGGTCAGATTGCCAAAGACACAGGCTGACAAGGCATAGGGGCACTTACCATTTTCACCCAAGGCATCATCAAGGTGCCCGTAGCCGATAAGCGATACGATTGGCACAAAGAGATCGGCCTTATGGATGGAGGCCTTAGCAGGCACATCGGCCAGTACCAAGGGGAGTACCGCTGTCGTTTGAGGCTGTTGCCAAGCTGGCCAGTCACCAGTCAAAACTCGCGCACCTGACGCAATGGCCTCTTCGATCATTGGAAGTGAAGCCTGCCAGGACGTGTGGCCGACGGCTATCGGCTTGACGTTATTCAGCAAACTTTGAAGCGAGTCTTCGAGCGCTGGCTGTAACGATTGCGGGACAAAAACACGTCGGGGAGCCATGCAGGTTGCGCTGCCGCTAAAGGTGAGGCCGAACATGATTGCGCGGGCTGCTAACGCGATCTGTGCGGAAGGCAAAATGAATAGCGCATCGCAGCCTGATAGTTCCATGATGGCTGGAGTTGTTGTCTTGGCAAGTTCACTCAGGACGGCTTGGCCTGATCGCTGGCTGCCGGTGAGCACGACCAGATCGACCTGGGCGTGTATACATTCGCGAGCGGAGGCGGGGTCTTCAGGCAAGACGCTCAAAAGACCTGTTGGTAAACCAGCTTTTTCGCTCAGTTCTTGTAAACGAGTGGCGATTGCTATACCGCCAGTGCCCGGTTTTAGCAGGACCGCGTTGCCTGCAACCAAGGCCTGCAGGGCCTGCACGCCTGCCAGAAACAGAGGGTAGTTGCTCGCTCCAATGACCAGAACCACTCCAAACGGAACACGGTCTTCAAAGACTTGAACGCGGGCGAGCCAACTGGGCCGATCGCGCCCGCTGAGCCGCTTGCTTTTGAGGATGCTGGCTGCTCGACGAGAGAGAAACTTGCAGGCTTCAATGAGGGGGAGAATTTCGGCCGCGAGTGATTCACCCTGTTGACGGGCGGGGCCATTAATGAGCTGTGCTAAGCGAGTTGCCTCTTCGGCCAACAAGTATCGCAGCCGACCGGCGAACTTGGCCCGATCTGCTACTGAAAGCTCTTGCCACTCGGCCTGAGTTTTGCGTGCGGCGAGAACGGCCTGGGTTGCATCGAAGGTCAACTGAGGAGCCTTGAAGATGGTTGAGGGTCGAGGGTTTAGAGTTGAGGGAGAATGCGGAAGAGTTTGCACTGCTGACCTTATCTATGACTCGGCCTTGTCTCTCAACCCTCAACCCCGAACTCTTGACCATTCGATTCTCCTACGTTGCCGCGACCAAGTGGCGGTCGTGGCTGTGGTCGTCGTGGAGCGGTGCGTTTCTGGGGCTGATTGTGGGGAGGGTGGCTCCCATGTCTTCGAGCAAGAGTTTTGAGGTGATACGGGCTGATTCGTAAATGACGGGTAAGCCGCTGCCGGGGTGCGTCCCCCCGCCGACCAGGTACATGCCGCCAATTTCGGCGAAGCGATTGCGTGGGCGCAGATGGAGCATCTGCAGCAGGTTGTGGGCCAGGTTGAAAGTGGCGCCGCGATAGATGGCGTGTTCGTGCTGCCAATCAGCAGGTGTGACCACTTTCTCGTAGCGAATGCGGCCTTCTAGGTCGCCCATTCCTAACTTGGCCAGTTGTTGCATGACCACCCCGCGGAATCGCGACTTCTCGACATCCCAATTGACGTTGGCGTGTTGATGAGTCACTGGGGCGAGGACGTATAAGGTGCTTTGACCAGCCGGGGCCAATGTTGGATCGGTGATCGAGGCGTTTTGGACGTAGACCGAGGGATCGGCTGAGAGGCGATGTCGGGTTTCGATATCGGCCAAGTTTTCGCTGTACTTGCCAGAGATGTAGATGTTGTGATGGGCCAGGTGGTCGTAGCGTCCATCGATCCCCAGATAGAGCATGTAGGTCGAGCAGCTATAGCGTTTCTTGGCGAGCTTTTGCGATGTCCAGCGTGGTCGCAGACGATTGGGGACCAGCTTTTCCATGGCAGCGGCAAAGTCGGCGTTAATGACCAGGCGCTTTGTTTGAAGAGTGCCGGTTGGTGTGCGAACACCAACAACCTGCTTCCCTTCAAACAGAATTTCTTCGATTGGTTCGTCATAGCTGATGGAGACGCTCAGCTCTTGTGCGATCTCGGCCATTTTTTCGCTGACGGCGCTGCAGCCGCCGATGGGGTGAAAAACGCCGTATTCGTATTCGAGGAACGAGAGGATGGTAAAGAGGCTGGGGCAGCGAAACGGGGACATGCCCAGGTATTTGGATTGGAACGAGAAGGCCAGGCGGAGGCGTTCGTCAGAGAAGTAGCGTTTGAGGTCGCCATCGACCGATGCCCACGGGCGAACGAGTGGCAATAGTTTGAGTAACGGGAGAGACAGGGTGTCTTTGAGGTTGTTGAACGGCGACTCGAGAATTGGACGGAACTCGGCCAGCTTATGGCGGTTCTCGCTTAAGAACCGTTGGAAGTTGGCGGCGTCGGCCGGACAGAACTTGGCGAGGGCGGTCTCCATTTGTTCGACGTTTGGGGTGCAGTTGAGCTCTTGTTGTGGCTCGCCAGATTTTCTGCTGCCAAAGATGAGCCGATACTGCGGATCGAGGCGCACCATGGGAATATCTTCCATGAGGTGCCGGCCGCAGGTTTCGAAGATTTCGCCCAGGACGCGCGGGTATAGGAAGAAGGTGGGGCCCAAGTCAAAACGAAACCCGTTGGCTTCGATGGATGAAGTTCGGCCGCCGGGTTGCGATTTCCGTTCTAGGAGCTTGACCTTGAGGCCTGCCCGGGCGAGCAACATGGCCGATGCCAATCCCCCCGGACCAGCCCCGGCAATCACCACGTCATATTTTTGCATTGCGATCCCAAGACTGGCTGATTGCAGAAATAGCGGCCGCTTCGTCACCTTGCCCGACGAGCGTTGATGCTACAGAGACATCCCAAGCAATGACATGTGAGAGTCATTGGCGTTGGGGAGTCAGCAGCCGAGCAGGCACATCACGCCTGTTCACGCCTTGCCTGCATTGAGCGGCACTTCAAATTATTGACGAAATGGCAAAATCGACCAGTGGAATTCGTTTGCGGTTTCAGATCCCCCCAAAAACAAGGCCTAACCAACTAAGGCAAGCCGCTTGAAGCGTTATTGTGGTCCCCACGCCTCGGGGGTTGCGAATCGCTGAATCGGTTAGCAAAACTGGCTGCCACCACAGGTTGGCGACGTATAATCTTCCTATTCAGAAGAATTGGAAAGGCTTCAAGACCTGACAGGAAGCTTGTTCGGCAGATAGAAAAAAGAGAAGACCAGCGAGCCGCCCGAGGGCGAATCACTGGTCTTCCGGCCAAGGGACCATTCGGTTGACGGTCTTAAAGCACGTTCAAAAGAACTCGGCTTTAGCGTTCGGATTGGGTATGTCGATTGAATTGGTTTTGGGTTGCCATGCGGATTAATTGGACGCTGCTAACGTGCGTTAGCATGTTCGTCGTCGGCGAGTCTTTATTGGATTCAGTCCCCAACATCGAGAGTTAGTTCAGCGCTGGTTGCCAGGGGTCTCGTTCTCGGAACGTTGTGGACCTTCATTCTTGCCAGTTCCACCATGCGGTGGCGGTGGTGGTGGCGGATTAGATCCGGGTTGAGAACCCTATTTGGGTTTCATCGTGTGGCCCACCACATAGTCGGCAATTTTCGAGCCTTGACGAATCCCTGCTGTTTTGTCGAAAGACCAGTGAATTCCCAGATAAATTCGGCTTTGACCATTCTCTTCGATGGCCTGCGAGAGTGTCTGGAAGTGCCGCACGATTCGGGGACGGACTTGACCCTTCGAATCGGTCGTTACTCCGTTATATTCATCTGAGACAAGGTCGAAGGGGATGTGGTCTGTCCCATACACTTTTTGCAACACTCGGAAAGTCGCGGCACCAAATGTGGCATGGCCGGAAGCATAAGAAGGGAACGAGGGAGTAAAATCTGTTCCTGACTGATTGGAAGCTGGTGCCCCGAGTGGTTCCCATGTGGTGTCGCCAATTGTCTCTGGATTTCCGTCGCCTTGGCCGGTGGGGCCTGTCTCTTCATCGGCTTCGCGTACACCAAGAATCGGTCGCCAGACTGAATAACGATACTTTTCTTTCCAGGCAGCGATCCCCGCATCGGCCATCGCCACATTGACCAAAGCGAGAATTCGGGCATTCTCGACGACCGAGTTTTTGCGGGTTTTCATGACGGCTCGGGCGGCTTGATTGTATAGCCGTGGCGGCGTTCCCAGTTTCTTCGTGCCGTCATAGCCCCAGAAGATGCCAATGATTGTCTGGTCGGGCGTTCTGGCTGAGCTGTACTTTTCCCCGAGTAGCTTTACTTCATTGAATGCTTGAGTGTATTCGGGTGAGGTTAATGAAGGGGGAGGGGGGAGCGGATAATCGGCGGCAGATCGAATACCGAACGGCAGCACCTGACCCCAACCGGGCGTCAAGAATCCCTGGTTGGGATGCAGCGGATCAACACGATGTTTTCCCGGAAGGCTCGATGGGGTGTAGGTCGCCGTCACGTTGGAATTGTCATTTGTTCGTGCCAATAGAACGGCCTGTGCGCAAGCTTTGCCAACTAATTGACCTTGAGTCTTGGCGACAGGATTCTTGACGCGGATCAAGACGTTCTGCAACTTCTGGGCAAACGTGGTTGCTTGCTTGGGGTACAACACGCGCAGGACATCATGACCAGCAGTGGCCACGGCTACGTCGAGCGAAGCTGTTTGCGATAACGGCACCTCAATCAAATAAGGAGTAAACTTCCGTTCGATCGAATTGGCTGCATCAAACATTGCAACATGGACCATTGCTAGTGCACGGGCAGTTCGGGTTGGGCCACCTTGATTTGAGACACCGTCAGCAAAACTGTGGTCTTGGGCGACGGCATCGTTAGCGATATCGTTCCATTCCAGGACGGGATCAATCGGTGGAGGGGGTGGCGGTTGATTGGGGCCGCGTGGAACCTCCGGAGGACTCGTGTTCTTTTGAGCGGATAGGGGTGGCGATTGTTGCTTTGGTCCTTGCGCTTGCGCTATTGTTCCTATTGCTAAGATCAGTGCGCACGTCCAGACCGCTGTAATGGGTCTCATTACTTCTCTCCTGATACGCTTAATGTAAAAGTCGAACTGCCGCCGCTGATGCATTTGAAACACGAACGGTTTCAAAACCCTTTGATGTCTGCGATTTGGCTTGACCATCCAAAGTCGAGCCGCTGCCTACTTAAGGGAAGAACTGGGTTCTGCATGAGCCGCCGAGCAACGTGGAAACCACTGAGTTTGAGAGATGTCGGGCCGACAAAATGGTGAACACCGAGGTCGCACAAAAGTTTCGCGGAATTGGAGCGTTTTTTTGAAATGTTTTGGCATCGGAAACCGCTGTTGTAAATGGCGGCCCTGTGAGATTGGTGCAGGCAGTGGGAACGTTGACCTGTTTTATATCTTTCGGATAGTGGACTGGCATGACCGATTCGTGCCGGTTGTCGGGACATGTCATTAGCATTCGCCCTTCAATCCGAAACTGCGCTACTGGTCTCATTTCTCCGTATTTACTCAACTTGACAAGGCAAATCATGGTTCGGGTGATTCGCGGGGACCTGCTCGCTCAAGAAGTTGATGTGATTGTCAATTCGTGGAATCGCAATATCTTTCCGTGGTGGCTGTTGTTGCCGCAGGGGGTGTCGGGGGCGATCAAGCGGCGCGGGGGTGTGGCTCCATTTAATGAGCTGCGAAAGTACGGCGTGCTGCCACTGGGAGGAGCCGTTTTGACGTCGGCGGGGCGGTTGCCATTCAAGGGGATCATTCATGTTGCGGGGATTAACCTATTGTGGCGGGCCAGCGAGCGCTCGATTCGCTGGTCGGTTCAGAACGCGGTTGCTCTGGCAATTCAGCATCAGTTTCAGTCGATGGCGATGCCACTGATTGGGGCGGGCTCGGGGGGCTTTAAGGCCTCCAAGGCACAGTCGATTATTGAGGACGAGTTGGCAAAGCTGAACCCGGCGATCGAGGTAACGATTGTTGTGTTTGCGAAGTGAGTGGTGGTGGCGTTGGGGTAGGGGATGGTACTGGGTGAGTTGGTGCTTCAGCCACAAGGTGCATTTCGGTGATTCGGACTCTGGCATTACTTAAGGGCAAAAAGCAGTATTTCGAAGAACCCGACGATTGGCGATGTCGGCTCGGCAAGAGGTCACAAACTAAGTGGGTGGAAGTTGTGTGTTATCTCTACTGTGAATGGTGGCGGGGATGGCGGGCACTACTGTTGGGCGGTATCGTCTTAGCTGACTGGGAGTTCAACTGAAACTGGCTAACTGAAACGGCAGGTCATTGGCATGAAGTTTACATCGTGGGGGGCGGCGGGTGAGGTGACGGGGAGTCAGCATCTCATCGAAACGAAGACCCGGCGGCTTCTGCTTGATTGTGGACTGTTTCAAGGGCAACGGGCTGAGTCGCGAGAAAAGAACGAATCATTTGCTTGTGGGCCGCAGAATCTTGATGCGCTGATTCTGTCGCATGCCCACATCGATCACTGCGGCAACTTGCCGGGGCTGTTCAAGGCCGGTTTTCGCGGGCCGATCTTCTGTACTCCTGCCACAGCTGATGTGGCTGCAGTGATGTTGAATGACAGTGTGCGGATTCAAGCAGAAGACGCGCGATATATCAGGAAAAAGCTGGGGCCGGATCATCCTCGTGTGGCTCCGTTATACGAACAAGAGCATGTCGATCGAGTGGTGAAGCTCTTTGAAACGATTCCCTATGGACAGACCGAGCGGCTTGGAAAAGATGTCGAGCTGCGGTTTAGTGATGCCGGGCATATTCTTGGTTCGGCGATTTGTGAGCTGGAACTGGTTGATGGTGACGATAAGAAACGCGTTGTATTCACCGGCGATCTGGGCCGTCGGGGATTGCCGCTGCTGAGAGACCCGCAGCAGGTCCCCGGATGTGATGTGCTGATTACAGAGTCGACGTATGGGGATCGCGTTCATCCCGTCGTGGAAGAGCAGGTCGATCAATTGGCCCGGATCATTGATCAGACGGCGAAACGGAACGGGCGGCTGATCATCCCGGCCTTCAGTCTGGGAAGAACTCAGAATCTGGTTTACTTTCTGAATACTTTGGCGAACGAAGGGCGATTGCCACAGATCCAGGTGTTTGTTGATAGTCCGCTTTCGCTGGAACTGACGCGGACTTATCAGCGTCATCAAGAGATACTGGATGCCGAGTATCAACGAACGCTGCGGAGCGATTCAAACCCCTTTGCTTTTCCGGGACTCACGTTCGTCCGGAGTCAGCAGGAAAGCATGGACCTTAATCGGCGTGCGGGGGCGACGGTCATCATCGCATCAAGCGGCATGTGCGAAAGTGGACGGGTCGTGCATCACCTGAAGCATGGTCTGGGTGATGAAAACAACACTGTGCTGCTGATCGGCTTTCAAGGGCAGCATACGCTGGGGAGGCGAATTTCCGAGCGGCCACGAACCGTCCGGATTTTCGACCGGGATGTGCCGCTAAGGGCTGATGTGGTGCAACTGAGCGGTTTCTCGGCTCATGCCGATAGCCAGGACTTTCAGTGGTGGTTTGCGGGATTAGCCAAAGAGCGGGGAGTGGGCCAGGCGTTTATTGTCCACGGAGAAGAGCAGGGGGCACGCGGGGTCGCAGCCCTGCTGCATGACACCTGTGATGAGGACCCGGTGATTGCGGTTCGGGGGAAGACGTATGTGGTGGAATAGTTGATGGTTGGGGGTTGAGCGTTGAGACGTGGGGAGAAGGGAAGGCGTTGGCGGGAGACGGGGGTGTTTGACGGGGAGCGAATTAAGAAAGAAACGGGGGGAGGGGGGGTTGGTGGAGAAGTTGACTGTGGGACGATAACTTATAGGCAGAAAAGCGGTTCAATAAGAGTCTCCGGAGGGGCTGGGCCGATGGCATACCTTGGAGGCTGGTGCTTGAGTCGGCCGATTTGTTGCGGATTGAGAAGATAGATGGTTTGGGCCGTTTTTTGCGGCCTATTAAGTTTGGCTGAGCTCGAATCAGTCTAAGGGTTTCCTGTGCGCGCGATTATTAGTGACATCCACGGGAATCTGGAGGCCCTGGAAGCAGTATTGGCCGACATTGATGCTCTGGGAATTCGGGAGATTTACTGCCTGGGGGATATCATCGGGTATGGTCCCAATCCCTGCGAGTGCGTCGATCGGATCATGAACTGCAAGCTGACACTGCTCGGCAACCACGATCAGGCGGCGCTGTTCGATCCCGAAGGGTTTAACGCCCAGGCCGAACGCGCTATCTTCTGGACTCGTAAGCAGTTAGAGAATGACCGCTCACCGCAGGGGGAACGTCGGTGGGAGTTTTTGGGGGAGCTGCCGCGAGTTCATCGCGAGCCAAAACTGCTGTTTGTGCATGGCAGCGCCCGAAATCCGCTGAACGAATATGTCTTTCCAGAGGACATCTACAACCAGAAGAAAATGGAGAAGATCTTCGTCATGGTTGATCATTTCTGTTTTCAGGGCCACACCCACATTCCGGGTGTCTTTACCGAACAGCTTAACTTTCTGGCTCCCGAGGAAATCAACAACACGTTTACGCTGGGGACCGAGAAGGTTCTGGTGAATGTCGGTTCAGTCGGCCAGCCCCGAAATCATGATCCCCGTTCATCTTACGTCATTCTGGATGGGGATCAGTTGTCGTTCAGGCAGGTCGAATACGATATCAAGACGACTGTTGCCAAGATCTATGCGATTTCGGATCTGGATAACTTTCTGGGGGATCGGCTTCTTGATGGACGGTAACCCCACCGGTAAGTAGGCGTCCGGGAAGTGAGTGGTCGCCGAATTCGAGCAAGATCGATTGGTTGAAACCGTCGCAGAGGTACGATCGGCTCATGGGGCATCATCGCACTCGTTAGCGGCATCAACTATTCTACCCTCAGCCCTGCTGACCCATTCCGGCTGGTGGCGGCGGCTGGTCACCTGCGAATTGCGTCGCGGGGAGGATTCGAGTTGCCGGAATACCTTATCGTCTTTTAGCCAATCTGTTTGAGCTGGATCGCATGGATCAACAACGCCGGCTGCTTCTGTTTTTTGTCCTCTCGATGATGGTGTACCTCGGTTGGGAAGCGTTGGTCGTGCCCGCGCTGTTTCCCAATGCTCGGCGAAAGCCTGTTGCCCAGAAGGTGGCTCCTCAGCCTGCTGAAGCGGCTAACGGGGTTGCAGCCAACAAAGGTGACGCCCAGGTCCAACCTGCGATCGATCCGCCGGCCGATGCAGCCATGGCCGAGAACGCCGCCGCTGTCGTGAAGGCCAACGACGCGGTAGTCGCTGAACCGGCGGTCCCTGCGGCTGCGAAGCCAGAAGCGCCTGCAGAGTTTCCGGTAGAGCTGGTTAAGCTGGGGTCGAGCGATCCGGCGTCGCCTTACTTCATGCTGGTGACGATTTCATCCGCAGGTGCGGCGGTGGAAAGTATCGAACTGAATGATCCCCGGTACCGTGAAGCGCTCAATCGTCAGAATCCGCTGAAGGTTGTGGGGAACAACGCGAAGACGGTTCTCAAAACATTTGCAACGGCGGTCCCGGCGTTTGACCTGCCGCTGGCGAAGTTTAATAAGTCGATTGCATCAGTTGGCTGGGAGATTGACAAAGGGGCAACCAATGCCGAGAAAGCGGTCTTTCGGCTACTTTCGGCGGATGGGGCATTGCGGCTCACCAAGACTTATACGATCACGCCGCTACCTGCTGATCGGATGAACGAAGCGCGCATTCGCGATCGGTTTACGGCCGGTTACCAGTTGGGGCTGGCCCTTGAAGTTGAAAACCTGTCGGCTGGTGGAGTCACCACGCAATACCAGTTGCAGGGCCCGGTGGGTGTACCGCTGGAAGACCCGGAGAATACGACCAAGTTTCGTGATATCCGAATTGGTTTTTTGCAGCCTGACGGGAAGAGCGTTGATACAACGATGGTGGCTGCGACCGAAGCCGTTGACCAGACGAAGGCTGGTAAGGTTGAGGTTTGGACGAGGCCGCTGCGGTTTATTGGGGTCGATGTGCAGTACTTTGCGGCCTTGGTTCAGCCGTTGGGAAATCAGGTTGCGAAGCAGACGATTGCGGCCAGTCAATTGGTGGTAGTTGAAGTGGCTCGGCTTCCTAAGAACAGCGATTTGAGCACCGTACTGCAATCAACGCCGATTTCATTGGGGGCAGGGGAAAAGCGGAAAGACGATTTCGCCCTTTATGCAGGACCGAAGCGGCAAGAGCTATTGGCCCCGTTTCAAGCCGATTCGATTGTTGATTTTGGCTGGTTGTCTGCCATTTGTGTGGTGATGCTGGGCCTCTTGAACACCCTCAACGATTGGGGTGTGAACTATGGCATTGCCATTATGCTGCTGACCGCCATTGTGCGGGGGATGTTGTTTCCGTTTTCACGGAAGCAAGTCGAGAATATGGAGCGGATGAAAGAGCTGCAGCCCAAAATCAAGGAGTTGCAGGCGAAGTATGCCAAAGATCGCGAGGCGATGGGTCGGGCGCAGATGGAGCTATTCGCCAAGAACAACTACAACCCATTTGCCGGCTGCTGGCCAATTCTGTTGCAAATGCCGATCTTCTTTGCCCTTTATCGAACGCTGAATAGCTCGATCGATTTGCGGATGGCATCGTTTTTGTGGATCGATAACCTGGCTGCTCCCGATCGGATGTTTCAGTTGCCGTTTGTAGTTCCATTTTTGGAATGGACCGAGTTTAACCTGCTTCCATTTTTGACCATTGCCCTGTTTGTGTTTCAGCAAAAGGCAATGATGCCTCCGCCGACCGATCCCGAGCAGGAGATGCAGCACCGGATGATGACCATCATGACAGTGGTGATGGGGGTGCTGTTTTATCGAGTGCCTGCAGGGCTGTGCATTTACTTTATCTTTTCGAGTGTCTGGGGGATGGCTGAGCGATACTTGCTACAAGAGATGAACAAGCGGCGTCCCAAGAAAGAGCGGACGGCTGTGGTCTCGACTGAACCCTCGAAGCCGACGTTCTTCTCGAAGATCTGGGCCCAGTTGCAGGAAGCGGCTGATAAGCAGGCCGAGGTAGCCAAGAACCTGCCAGCAAACACGGGTAAGGGTTCAAAAGCAGGGAAGTGAGTGCTACTGCGTGGCCTGCGCTGACCAAGGTTGCGGCGCTCTGGTGAGGCTGAAAGGTGGCGAGTGCTTGATCCCGGGCGAACGATCGTTGCGATTGCTTCAGCTGTGGGGCAGGGTGCGCGAGGGATTGTGCGGGTTTCAGGTCCAGAGGCGGTTGAGGCGGTCAGGTCGCTTATTGATTTGCCGACGCCCGATGATGCCAATCGATTTGCTTTGGTGTTAGCGACGAAGGCTGCCGGGCGAATCGAAGTTTTGCTGCGGCTGTCGGCGATTACATCGGGTCCGGTTCCTGCAGCGCTTTGGATTTGGCCTGGAAGCCGCAGTTATACGGGGCAACCGGTCGTTGAAGTTCACGTGTGGGGTAATCCCCTGCTGCTTCAATGTGTTCAGGAAGACTTGCTGGCGGGCGGGGTGCATGCTGCCGAGCCGGGCGAGTTTACGCTGCGAGCATTTCTGGCTGGTAAGCTTGACTTAATCCAGGCTGAAGCGGTTCTGGGGGTCATCGATTCAACTGGTCAGGCCGAGTTGCTGGCGGCGCTGGGGCAACTGGCTGGGGGGCTTTCCGACCAGCTTTCGGCAGAGCGGACCGGCCTGCTTGACCTGCTGGCTGATCTCGAAGCAGGCCTCGATTTTATCGAGGAAGATATCGAGTTTATTTCGCGCACTGACTTTATTGGGCGAGTGGCACTGGCGCGGCTGTCGGTGACGAACTGGCTGGAGCAGGCAGGGGACCGCGATGTTTCCACCGAGTATCCGCGAGTGGTTCTAGCCGGATTGCCGAATGCGGGGAAGAGTACGCTCTTGAATGCGTTGGTTGGCGACGCGCGGGCCATTGTGTCGCCAATTGCCGGCACAACCCGAGACTACCTGGAAGCAACGATTTCGCGTGATGGGCTGACGATTACGCTGGTCGATACGCCTGGCTGGGAAGCGGATGCGCTGGGGATTATGCAGCATGCGCAAGGGCTAAAGGATCAGCAGATTGAGGCCTGCGATTTGGTCGTCTGGTGCGAAGCGACTGATGCCGATGAATCGATGCTGGCTCTCAATGAGTTGGCTCGCGAAGCCGCATCAAAGCAGGCCCGAAAGCTGTTAACCATCAGTACTAAGGCTGATATGGCAGCTGAAGCCGATCCTACAAACGATTCGCTCGGCGTTGTGGTCAGTGCAATTGATGGCACAGGCCTCGATCAGTTCTGGGGTGAGCTGGGTCGACAGTTATCCGCATCAGCAGGAAGCCGCCAATGGCTGGGGACGACTGTCAGTAGATGCCGCGACAGCTTAACTCGGTGCCTGCACGCCCTCGAACGACTTGAGACACTTGCCACCACCACGGCCGGCGATGAGTTATTAGCGGTCGACCTACGCGATGCCCTCGACGCCCTTGGCGAAGTGACAGGGGCTGTTTATACGGATGACCTGCTTGACCGGGTGTTTAGCAAGTTTTGCATTGGGAAGTGAGACCCTGAATTGGACTTACCGAAACTGTTTTTTCTAACCATTGCACAGTACGCTGCTCGGACCGTTGGCAAAACAGGGAATTCAGCCAGATTTTCTTATCGTAGTGGTGCTGATTAAGGTTGGCTGGCAACCGAGTTACTTTAGTCTGGGGAGACAAGAATGGAACTACAGCAGCGAGGTCGGAATGTCGACTGGATGATCCACTTAGCAATTGTTTGCATCATTTTTGGAATTGGAGGGGTTTGCTGGTTCGGATCTGAGTTGGATTTCACGGGCAACATCTGGACGGTTCCCTTATTAATTGCCTTTGGGATCGTTCCGCTGGTCGCCGCTTTTGCGTTGTTTGTCGGATACTATGTTCGGTCGGCGAGTTCTTCCGCTAACCTCGAGCTAGCCAGCGACACTTTGGTCGAACGAATCAGCGTTAGTACTGAACGAGAACATGGAGGTTCTCAGGCTGAAACTCGTCCGATAAATCCTGCACGGCCAGCGCCATCTCGTAGAGATAGATTTTTCGCGTGGTTGTTCATAATCATGATTGTGGGCGTTTTGTATCGTGGAGCAAAGTTCGCCAAAAAAGTTGAGGAGATAAATGGACGAGGCCGTGAAGAGGCACACCATCGCAACACTGGGCCTAATGGCGAACCTCTGTATAAGGGATCGAACGGTGAGCGGGTGCCGACATATGGTGAAGTCATGGAGCAGCTACGGCGAATGAAAGAAGAAGAAATCAATACTAAGGCGCCGCAAGTTGATTCACCAAGCGAGCCGAACAGTTCCATGATCGAGCCAGAGCCGGACGATACACAGAGTGCCAACGAACAGCAAAAAGCAAGCGATGAATAATCGTCGAGAATGGGAGTAACCCCCGTCTTGATGAATCGCACCCAACGGATACAACGTTGGCCTACCGGCAAACTGTCGCGGCTCGGGAGGACTTGGACGCACGATAGTTGCACTGAACGTCGTTCAACGACTGCAAAACGCCCCTGAAGTGCTTTTTGCGACTAGAGTTACCGACACCGCATCTCGCCAGACTCTTTTTGAGCGAGATGGCTGGAGTGAGATTGATCGAACGGCGATCAACTTACTGGAATGTCAGACACCCTGCATTGTAGCGGAACGGCCAATCCGTCCGGTTCGAGTCGTGGTTTGTACGCCGCTGACGAATGCATTGGCTTCTTTGAGCTTTACCGGGGGGCGTGTGCCATGCGGCGTTTATCCTGTGGCAAAACTGCCTGAGGAAGAAGTGGAGGTTCGAGAGGAACCCGCTGCAGGTTTTTCGCTCTACAAAATTCGGGATGGGCTGCTTAGAGCTATGCAAAGCTCGCCCAGCTTACGGCTGGAGTTTGAAGAACCCGACGATTGGCATTGTTGGCGCAGTGATCTCTACTTGAGATGCAGCAATTTGTAGATGCAGCAATCTGTGCGGCGAGCGTTAGATCATAAAGTCACCCTTTGGGCCGAGTAGAATTCGGTCGATGACGTCGCGTGGCAGGTCAATCGATTTCGAGGTTCCGCCGTCGCGATCGGTGGGGTTAATGCCGCAATACTGGGACCATTGGCCCAGGTGTCGCCAGCGGCCGGCTCGGGGTGGTTCTTCGGGAAGGACGGGGGTCGTGCAGCGGTTGCAGCCGATGGTGGTGTAGCCTTGCGCATGCAGCGGGTTAATGATGACTTGATGCTCGTCGATGTAACTCGCCAGGTCTTCGTTGGGCATGTTGGCGATGACGTTCAGCCGAACGCAGTTCATTTCGGGGTCGACAGAAAGAATGGGGACACGATCGCGTCGGCCTCCTTCGGAACGTCTGAGGCTGCCAATCAGGCAATCGAACTGACCACGAGCCTTTAAGAGCGGCATGGTCTTTCGGAAGTGGCAGCAGCGCTGCTGGCCTTCCGGGGTGAGGTAGAGGATGCCCAGCTCTTTTGTCTGGTCTTCCATCGTCTGCTCTGGGGTGAGGGTAATGACCTTCAGCCCATATTGGCTGGCCATGCGATCGCGCGTGTCGAGGGTCTCCTGAAAGTTAACTCCCGTGTCGACAAAAACGACAGGGATTGGGAGTTGTAACTGCGACACCATGTGGCAAACAACGCTGCCTGCCTTTTGCATCGCTGACAGGACTGCGACCCTGGAGCCGAAGGCATCGTAGGCCCATCGCAATAACTGGTCAGGTGACTGAGTTTCAAAGCTTGTGCCCAGTTGGGTCAGCTCACCTTGAGTCAACTTCGGCATCTTCCGGCGATCCTTGTGGTCTCTGCCTATGGGACGAGACGAATGGCACGAATCTTTGTGCTTGACGCTGGGGTATGTTGGAAATCTGCTGTCGGTCGGAGAGCCTTCTCCGGAATGCAGTCGGTTTCGAACAAGCGAAATCAAGTGTTCAGTCGGGCGTTTGGCCCGGTTGACGCGAGTGCTTACCTGTGGGTTCCTGGGGCCCGCTTGAACGCCCCTTAAGATAGCCAATTGCAGAGATTCTTGACAGTCGGCTGCAGGGTTGTTGCCTAACTGGTTGGTGCAACGCTAACCCAACGGAATTTCGATCCCCAGCAGTTGCTGTTTGCGAACGACTGTTGCCACGATTGTTTTTTGTCCGCGAAACATCGTCAGCAGCCGATGCAAGTCGTCGATGCTTTCGACCGGTCGATCGTTGATCGCGACGATCAAATCTTCTGCAGCGATGCCGCCGGCCCAGGCTGCACCGACTGATTCGACAGAGCGAACGAGGACCGCTGACTCATTCAGCAGATCGAGTTGCCTGACCAGCGAGCGTGGGATGGCGACCATTTCGGCGACGATTCCCAGCTTGGGCCGCCTGACTTCGCCATGATGAATCAATTCACCAACCACCCAGAGAGCGGTGTTACTGGGGACGGCGAAACCCAGGCCCTGCGCGTTGGCGATGATGGCTGTATTGACCCCCAGAACTTGCCCGCGCGAGTTCACCAGTGGCCCGCCAGAGTTCCCGGGGTTCAGGGGGGCGGTATGTTGCAAGATTTGTTCGATCAATCGGCCCGACTCTCCGCGCATTGATCGGCCGAGCGCGCTAATCACGCCAGTAGTGACGGTTGATTGAAACCCAAGCGGACTGCCTAAGGCGATCACTAGTTGCCCAGGCCGAGCAGCGGCTGAGTCGCCGAGACCAACAAAGGGCAAGTCGCGGGCGGCGATGCGAACGAGGGCCAGGTCGGTTGCGGGATCATCGCCGATTACGTCTGCTGCGAGGCGGTCTCCGTCGGCCGTGGTTGCAATTAAGCGAGATCGGCCCCCCACGACATGGCTATTGGTTAGCGCAAAGCCATCTGGTGCAATGATGAATCCGGTTCCCGAACCGCTTGGCCGGTTCGTTGCATCACCACTGATTGAGACAACGGCTGGGGAGACCTGATCGACCGCACCAGTGACGGCTTGTGAGTAACTGTCCCACAGGTCACGCTCGCTGTCGCGAGGTTGTTGCTGGCTGGCAGCCCGTTTAGGGTCGGTTTCGTCCGCCGACAATCGTTGCCAAAGCTGCTGAATTTCGCCGGAGGACAGGAAAGGGGAGGTCACGGAAACGAGGTCCTGGAATTAGTGGTCAAGCCAGTTTGTGCCAGCGGGGGGCACATGCCGGGGAATCGTACGGTTCTGTCGGGTTCGAGACCAGCGGTCGGGTTTTGGGTTGATTTGGCTAAGGTTGATGCATGTTGCGGGGACGCAAATCACACCGCTGGACAAGCCAGCAGTGGCAGATGATGGCCGGAAAAACGGACGCGAAAGGCTGCTGTTTGGCGAATCCGGCGGCCAATGAGAGGAGATTGGTGAACTGCGGGAACGCGAAGTTCGTTGAGAATCCTGGAGCGGCGACAATCGGGACTGGTCAGACGATCTGGCAATTCGAACAGAATGGCTGTTGCGGCATGGCTGGAGTATGATTTTTTAATGGGATTGCGGACGGGAAGCGGTCCCTGATTGTGAACTTTTCCGAAAACCATCTGAGGCAGCGAGTTGAGTCCGAAATTGCCAGTAGAACGAGTAAGCCCAACCGGGTTTGCGGGCGGGCGATCAGGAGTTTGGCCTCTTATGCTTCGAAAGTTGGCTGACATGCAGTGCTCGCATCGCCCGTTTATGCAGGGCCAGACCATGAAGGGGCCTCAGTTGAGAGATTTTTTCGAGGCGAGGACCATATTGCTCCACGGGATGTTCCGTTTGTCGGTAGAAGTTGTTTCAAAACCCACTGGCGGCGGAGTCGGCACCCTGATTCGCCGAGCGAAATCTGCCACCAACCGGGATTTGAAATGGATTCTAGGACTAGTCTGGCTGTTGATCTTGGCGGGGCCTGTGGCGTTTGCCACGGCCAACGCTGCAGATGCTGAAGAGGCCGCTGCCAAAGCGGCTGTGCCGTTGGGTCAGTTTGTCACCTTGACCAGCCCAATTGATGAGGCGACCCTCGCCCGCGTGACGAACGAAGCGATCAAGTTGCAGAAACTGGCTGTGCAGGAATCGCGGCCGGCCTATCTTGTGTTGCAAGTTGAGCCTGGGACCAGTCCCTTTCATCAGGTTTACGGTTTAGCCAAGTTCCTTGGTTCGTCGAAGATTCCGAACGTCACCACGGTTGCCTGGGTGCCAGGTACCGTTGTAGGGCACAATGCGCTCGTTCCGTTGGCCTGTAAGCAAATCGTGATGCATCCCGATGCCGAACTGGGAGACTTGGGGCGTGGTCAGCCGTTGGAACCAGAAGATCAACAAGCGGTGCTGGGGATTGTTTCGAAGAAGCAGAACCCGCTTGTCTCTCCAGCGATTGTCAGCACGATGTTTGATGAGCAAGCGGTCCTTTGGCGAGTTCGGTTGAATGGACCTAACGGCGATGAAATGCGGTTTTGCTCTGAGGCCGAACTGCAAACGTTGCGGCAGGCGAACGTTCCCATCGCTGATGTGCAACAGATTAAGAATGGGCGTGGGGCAGCGGTGTATCGCGGTGCTGTGGCAAGGGCCAGTGGGTTCCTGGTAAACGCGTTAGCTGAAAACCGCGCTGCGGTGGCTGATCTGTATCAGTTGCCACGAGAGTCGATGCGCGAGCAGACCCTGGCAGCTGCGGGAAATCTCAAGGTTCGCATGATTAGGGTTGAAGGGGTGATTGATGTCCTGCTGCAGTCGTTCGTCATGCGGCAGATTGATCGCTGTGTGGCAGAGTCGGCCGATATGATTGTCTTCGATATCGATTCGCCAGCGGGGCAGGCCCTAGCCAGTATGGAATTGGCCAATACGATTGCCGACTTAACAGATAAGAAAATTCGGACGATCGCATACGTTCAAGAGAATGTTCTGGGCAGTGCGGCGATGTTGGCGCTGGCCTGCGATGAGGTCTATATGCAGCCACATGCCAAGTTGGGGGACATTGCTCCGATTGAGATTCAGGAAGGGGGGGCGTTTGCCCGCGTTCCAGAAAAGGTGATGAGCCCCATCAAGTCTGCCATGCAAACCCTGGCGCGGCGAAAGGGGCGATCTGAGGCGCTATTGGCGTCGATGGTCGATCGCACGGTCAAAGTGTTTCAGGCGACGGAAGCTCAGACGGGACGACTTGGCTTCTTGACGGCTGACGAAATTCTGGCCAGCAACGGGGCCTGGATTCAGGGGCCACAAGTTCCAGAGACGAATGGTGAACTGATTCTGACGGTGAGCGGCGAGCGGGCTCACGAGTTAAGGTTGGTCGAACGTCCCGTGGCTGACTTCGATGACCTGAAGGTTCGGTTAGGGGTCGATCTGAAGCAGCGGCTAGTGCCGGTGGAGCGGACCTGGATTGATAACCTGGTGTTCATATTGAATCAGGATTGGATCACCGTCCTCTTGTTGTTTGCGGGGATCGCAGCCCTTTACTTGGAACTTCATTTCTTTACGGGGCTGTTGGGGATCGTCTCGGTCGTCTGCTTCTCGCTGTTCTTCTGGAGCCACTTTTTGGGGGGAACAGCAGGTTGGTTGGAAGTGGTCCTCTTTTTGTTAGGGGTTGGCTGCCTAGCGCTAGAGATCTTCGTGATACCGGGCTTTGGTGTTTTTGGACTGTCGGGAATTTTGCTGATACTGGCCTCGCTGGTGATGGCGATTCAATCGTTTGGCCACTTTGATATCTGGACCGATGTCACCGATTTTTCAACCGGGCTGGGGAAGGTGTTTGGTGTCTTCTTAGGGGTGGCGTTCCTGGGGGTTCTGACGGCTCGCTTTTTACCATCGATCCCGGGGCTGAGTGGCTTGGTTCTGGCGGCCCCTAATTCGGCCGACCTGCGGCTGCCGCGATTCGACGACCGGGGTCATTCATCGATGGAAGGGGATTGGATCGGACGAATCGGGACCACTATGACGATGCTGCGCCCTGTTGGAAAAGCCAAATTCGACGAGCAACTTGTCGATGTACAAAGCGAAGGGACATTCATTCCACCGGAGACGACCGTCGAAGTGGTTCAGAAGCACGGACCGAGGATTATCGTGCGGGTTGTTAATGGTTGATGGAAGTCTCAGTTTTTGTAGGGCAGGCTCCCGCCTGCCTGAAATTCTTTGGTGCCGCGAAGTTGGACATCAGTGCCGGCCGGCGATCGGCAGGCAGGAGCCTGCCCTACATAAACTGGTTCAATTTCTTTCTGTATTGTTTCGGCGAAAGTCCGCATGATTCTCGATGCACTAATCAACGCTGCTCGCTACGACCAGTTGAACTCGAGGTTTGGGGCCGCTTGTCAGCTTTTGGCTGAGACCAATTGGGCAACATGGGCTGATGGCCGACATGAGCTTCCTGACCTGGGCCTGGTAGTGATGGTCAATCGGTATGTTCCGAAAGAGATCTCGCAACTTGTTCCGGAGTCTCATCGAGCCAATATTGATATTCAATACATGGTCTCCGGGGAGGAATGGCTGGGCTGGAAACCTCTTGACGAGTCACTGGCTGTCACCAGTCCTTATAGTGCAGAACGGGACGTAGCGTTTTATGGGCCTGCGCTGGATAGCGGGTTTATGTTACGGGCCGGTCAGATGGCGATTTTCTTTCCAGAAGACGTTCACGCGCCGGGGGGGCTGATGCCGGGAAGTTCGTCGAGCGAACAGATTCTGAAGGTGGTGGTCAAAGTCCCCGTTTGATTTTGATTCGAACGTCCCCTTTAGCTAATTGGTATCGACAAAAAACGAGATGACTGTGAACGGCATCGTCAGGTTCTCGGATGGTTCTACAGCATTGAAATTGGGATGATATGGCACGCTGCGATCAAGGATACTCATGCGAAGTTTGCGGCGACGAGGTGGAAGACATTACCGATAGCGATCTTTATCTGCGGTATGTCATTGGCGAGATTCCGGTCCGAGATTTAATGGCAGCTCCCGAACGGCACTTGCGGTGTAACCCAGTCCTGGCGCAATTCATCGTCGATCAGCAGTTTGTTCCAGTTACAGTCGATGGCCCATTTAACAAGCAGCAGCTTGGTTCTGAAGAGCGTCTAGCCAAGGAATCGTTCGTCACCCGCGGCTGGCAACGCCTGCAGGTGGTACGGGAACTGAGGCTGGCCATTGCCGAATATCCGCTGGACGAAATCAGGCAATAGGGGAAGCGAGATTGATGGAGGTTGAGCCAGCAATCAGCGGTGTTTTCCGCGCGAATGCCAGAGTCGTGCCAGATTTGTGGCCTGATTGAGGGATTCCTCGCCAATTGAAGACTGGAACCAGCGGGATTAGGGCTGGTTTTAGGCCGGGACAGGGCTTCAATTTCGCGGTATACTCAAAGTCTGTGCACCGGACATCCGGATGGATGTCCCTTAAAGACGACGCCATTACCGATGGCAACATTCAATTGTGGAAGTCTTACCAGCCGAATGGCAGTGGGGCAGCTGTCGTCAAACATGCGCCTTTCGTGAAGTATGTTAAGGCGCCTCGCAGCGAAAGCGTTTATATGTGGCCTAATTCTCAAGAAACGCAAGAGCTGCTGGCAGGGGCAGGGAAGGGAAACCCAGAGGCGGTTAACGCGCTCTTGGAGAAGCATCGGACGGCGCTACGCCGAATGGTGCAGTTGCGGCTTGATCGCCAGATTGCCCGGCGGGTTGACGCCAGCGACATCGTCCAGGATGTTCTCCTGGAAGCGAATACTCGGCTTGCTGATTACTTGAACGATCCGCGGATGCCCTTTCACCTGTGGCTGCGGCATATGGCGCGGGACCGTGTGATTGATATGCATCGCAGGCATCGTGGTGCCCAGCGCCGCACACTCGATCGCGAGCAATCCCTGACCGGTCCGGAGTTCAACGACCGCAGCAGTATGGACCTCGCTGCCCAATTCGCCGATCAGCAGTTAACCCCCGCAGCAGAGAACATTCGCCGCGAACTCGAAGCCCGGTTTCTGGTAGCGCTCGAGCAGCTCGACGATGATGACCGCGATATCATCCTCATGCGGCATTTCGAGCAGCTTGGCAATAGTGAAGCGGCCGAGGCCCTGGGCTTGTCACCCGCAGCGGCAGGGATGCGGCACTTGCGAGCACTGAGAAAGTTGCGGACGATTCTTGGCGAGAGACCTTCGTGGCAGGGCGAAATTAATCCGGAGTAGTGCATGACTTCGGATTAAAATTGAGAACTTGCAACGCCTGATTTCGATTAGTGTCACCACGAATTTCGCGAATTGGACGAATGGGAGATGACGGAGACGATGATTGACCTCATCTACAAGGAGGAGTCTTATGCGATCGTGGGTGCTTGTTTTGAGGTGTATAACGACAAAGGGTTTGGTTTTTTAGAGGCCGTTTATCAAGAGTGTCTGGAGATTGAGCTGGCATCACGGGGCGTTCCTTTTGTACCTCAAGCCGAGTTGTCGCTTAGTTACAAGGGAATTATGCTGCGCAGAACCTACCAGTCAGACCTCATTTGCTTTGGCAAGATCATTTTGGAACTGAAAGCCGTTGCCGAGCTGAACAACGAGCATCGCGCTCAACTTCACAACTACCTGAAAGCGACTCGACTTCGGCTGGGACTGTTAGTCAATTCTGGTCATAAGGCACATTTGGAGTACGAGCGAGTGGTCTACTAAACGCCACTCTTCACCGCGACCGGCGTTGGCTGCTCTCGACATTCGTAAAATTTGTCCGATTTGTGGTCAACATCATGGCGATTACAGAATGTGGTTGGGACTCTGACATGGGTTCGAGTTATGCTGGGTGGAGCTGAATTGGACTGCTGTTGAAACCGTCGCAGTGACGTAACTCTTTATCCCACTGTTCATTTTTGGCCAACTGACCCCTTTGGCTTAGCTGCCATTGTTTTGTCAGGTTTATGAATCAAGCTTGGGTGCTGTTGGTTCGACCACCGCAAATTACATGGACAATTGGATTACACCGTACTGGCAAAGCCTGTGATACACGAAGATCTAGATGTAACAGAGCGTAGCACCCTCATGGTGATCTGCCGGAGAGCATTTCGATGTCAATGATGCTTCAGCTAACTCGCCAACGTCCCTTTTTGCGATTCCTGCGAGCCGGGCTGTATGTTGGCGTGTTGATCAATGTTTCCATCGACATAGCGAATGGTGACGAGCCATCAACAACGGCCGACAGCGATCCGGCTCAGCCTGCCTCGATCGAGGCGCCATCAAGCAAGCAGTCCAAAGCCAAATCTGGGGGCAAGAGTAAGAACGCGAAGCCGGTGAAGTGGGAGGTTTTGCATGTGCAGCCGAAGGGGTTGCCGGTTCCTGGAGTAACCAAGTTGCCGGCAAAGGGGACGATCCAAAATCTGGAAACACTGGAGTTCACCGGGCCTCAAACTCCTGAAGACACGTTTGTGATTGGCAAGTTCTTCTTAAATGGAACGTTTGGTGTTGAAGATGGCGTCATTCACCGAACGGCAGGGGCCAACGCGGCTATCACGCTGGGGTCTGCCGAAGATTTTGAACTTGAAGGGCTGGTCGATGCAGAGGGCTTAGGGGGCTGGTTTTGGCTGGTGGGGTACGAAGACGGAAGCGGATACCTGCTTTCGTATGCGGGGAAGAAAAAGAGTGACTGCTATTGGCGCGTGACACAGCTTTCCCGAGGGCAGGTGGTGCCCGATACCGATGAAGTCTTTAACACGCACACCTGGAAAGCCCCGCAGCCATTACGGCTGGTAGTGAAGGACAAGCACCTGTCGATGTGGGTTGGCAATACGCGGCTCGCCAACGAATTGGAGCTGCCCGAATATACGGCCGGCGAAATTGTGACAGGGACATACGACACCCGATATGGGGCGCTCGATGTCAAGTTTCATTCGCTACGGATTAAGCGGGGACCACTTCCGGCTGCGAAGTAACATGGTTCTGCATCGTGTGTCGAATTGCAATTACGGCAACGCGAACACCAGCCCTGTAACAACGCCAGCCTGCACGGCCGCGGCCTTGAGGTTCCAGGGGATCTGATAGCAGAGCTTGGGAGCACATTCGCCGGGGTTGTAGTAGCCCAGCGAGTACTTGGGACAGCAGATGGGGTCGATCGTCATCTGGTAGGGCAGCCCGATGGTCTGCACCCCAAACTTGCCAATTGAGACTAGTGGCTGCAGGACCGGCCCATAGCAGTGCCCATAGCGTTCGAGGCCAATGTCTTCGAAGTAGAGGGGGTAATGGTAGAAGTTGCTTGCTTCCCAATCGAGGGGTGTCGTCGGGAAGAGCCGCATCTCGTAGTTCTCTTGTCCGCGGCGTTCCAGGCCGTAGTCGGCCAGGCGTTCTTTCGCGAAGGCCCGGATATCGCTATCGGTGTCTTCGGTTTGGAATGGGCTGATT
>JAIXVG010000270.1 GCA_027483145.1 Planctomyces sp. | reverse complement strand
GGCCGTATATACCAGCTTGAACGTCGATGTGGCACAATGCCTGGCTGCTAAAACGGTAGCAAATGTTTCGCTGGCTGGGACTGGCGGAACACGGCACGCGGTGGTGGGTGAAACGGCTTCTCACCCCGCTGTAGGGGCGATTCCATCGCGCACGCTGGATGAGATTGCCAGTGGAGACCGCCAGCCAGTGCGGCTGATTAAGGTCGACGTCGATGGGTTCGACTACGACGTCCTCAACTCGGCTGAAGCGCTGTTGCCCCAGCAAAAGCCCCTTCTGTTTTTCGAGTGCGACTTTCGCCAGCAGTTTCAGAAGGATGGGTACATCGCTACCGTTCGCTGGCTGTCGCAACTGGGTTACTGCGATTGGAGCCTATTCGACAACTTTGGCGAACTGGTCCTGCGAACCGCGTCGACGGAGTCGGTCTTGCAACTGTTCGAATATGTGTGGAAGCAGCATCAAGGCAGAACGACCAGGACAATTTTCTACTATGACCTGCTGGCCGCCACCCCCGCAGACGAAGACCTGGTCACCAGCACTTTAGCCCGATACTAGACCGCAGCCTTACCAGCCCGCTCACCATTTCCACCGGGACAACTCGTAACCCGAAGCGTCAGCGAGGGATCTTTCTCCTCCACCGCGACAACCCATCAACGTAAGCCACTGCAATCAATGGGTTTACTGCGCAAAAACCAGACAGCTCTGCGACCACCCGGAGGAGAAGGGGGGCGAACTGCGGTCCAGATCAAAAATGCCTCCAGTAGGACTCGAACCTACAACAAACAGATTAAGAGTCTGCTGCTCTACCAATTGAGCTATAGAGGCGTGGCTCCAAAAGGATAGCTGCGGAACCCGGCTGGTTCAAGGGGGCGGGACGGCGGGTCGAGGGCTGTTTTGTGGGGTCGGCATTTCGTGCATAGCGTGCGGCAATCGGTGCTGCGGAAGTCTCCTGATTTCAAGAGGGAGCCGATAGGTCGATTTCTCGCATTCGGCGAGACACGCGCGAGTGCGGACAGGTTCGGCATGGGGTTGGACGATTGAAGGTATTGAATACCAGAGGTTTATGGGTGTGCGGAGAGAGGAGCTTAGTTTTCAGCCGAACGAAAGTGGGGTGAAACAAGCCGCCAAATGGTGTCGGCCATGCGCTGGTGACCTGACGGGGATAAGTGGATCGAATCGAGCGTGGAACCCTCTGCTGCCAAGACGGACAGAAGGACGCGTTTGGGGATCAGTTTGACACCGTGCTTCGCTGCGATAACCCGCTGTAACCGGCCGTACTCGTGGCAAAAGGGTGGCAGCGGCAATTCAAGCATGATGACCTGCCGCTGCTGGCTGGCGACGGTCGACAAAAGTGCATCGAGATCAGCGGCAAACTGGGATGATGTGGCCTGACCAAAAAGATCATTGCCCCCTATTTCGACCAAGACGACTTGCGACGTGATCGTCTGAGACGAAATTCGTTTGAGAGCCGACGCAGCCGTCTCGCCCATGTGGGAAACATCCTGGACCTGAAGCTGATGCTGCCCGGCCAGAATGGAAGGCCAGGTTTCCGATCGCTCATCACCCCCGACACCCGCAGTAATCGAATCGCCAATGACTGTCAGCTGTCGCTCGTCAGTTAACTGAATGGTTGGCGTGAGGTGGTAGGGAACTTCAGTCAGCGCAGCCACCAGCCATGCCAATACGGTCGCATATGCCGCCCAAGGACTCCATGTGGGCTTGAATCGCGACCAAATCCAGGCCAGCGTCACAACAATGGAGACGGCATATAACCAATTCGCGATTGGCGTTGATGAGACCGCGATGCCCATCGCTCCCACCACAAACGCAGTGCCACTCATGCGACGACAAACTGGCCACTTGGCTGTTGACGCCAGCACGCCCACAATGACCAGCAAAATCCCAGTGAAGAACGCATGACCGCTAACAATGTGAAAGACCAGCCAGTTCATTGATCCCCCTTGTTGTGGACAAGTGACGGCTGCGATGTTTCGCCACTACGATCTGCTTTGAAACGGAGCGCTAGTGAGTTTAGCCCGATTGACGAGTCATCGCATTGGCCATTTGATGGGAGAAAGAGAATGAGACGCAAGTTCAGTACTGCAGGATGGCCGCCTCCGAACTCGGCTTGGCTTGAGCGCAAGTCGAACTAACCCAATCTGCCCGATTGCCATCTCACTAGTCCACTCGACTGGTAAGAAACGGTTTGGGGACGCCCTTCAAAGAACGCTGGTTGACTCATCTGTTAGTTGTACAAGTACCTCGCCAATAAAGTCGTTGACCTCCTTCGAGTGGGTTAGTGAAATCACATGGCCACCGCCGGAAACGATCGCATCGGGTTGTGTGAAGCGTAACGGAAGAACGCTGTCACGCGAGCCGTGAATCTGAAAGATGGGGCAAGCGACCTTTGGAGCGGCGGTCCAATCAAGGATACGGGCCAGCGACCACTTGAACACCGTTGGGTCCGACTGTCGGAACTGACTCGCGAGCCCCGACCAATAGGGTACTCGGCGCTGGGCCAGCTTCGAAACCAGCGGTGCGCTACACCATTGCAAGAAACCAACCGGCACAAGCGGTAGAAACCTCTTCAAGAAACGTCCATAGCGCACGACTGGGGGCAGTTCGGCTGGCGATCGCACACTACCAATGAGGATGACGGCTTGCGGCTGAGAGAACTGAGCCACATGCAATGCAACGATCCCCCCAAATGAAGCCCCACCTAGAATCAGGTGACCGTCAACCGGGAGATCAACCGCCAATCGTTTGCAGTATGCAGTCAGGGTTTCGTTTTGCTGAGGACGCGGCCATTTAAGGACAACCAATCCTGGAAACGCCAGTTGTTGCGGCCCGAAGACCCGAGCATCAGCTCCTAAGCCGGAAAAGAAGATCAGCGAATTTGTAGCTGAACTGGCCATGCATGCTGCTTAAGTTAAAATGCGCGGCTGGTTGACCGGTCTACCTCGTCTCGGGTCACTCGGAACAGCACAGTGTTGACCCAAACCAGATTCCAGCTTCGTAGGGTCCGCTATCTGCGGACCATTCTTTGTTCGATCGCGGTCAGCGCTCATTTCCTGGCTGAACAACCATAAGTGTTATTGATCGTGTCAACAGTCACCAAGTGGTTACTGACGGAAAATGAAACGGATTGGACCACCACAGTCGCGAGGCATACGCGATGGCAGCGAATTGGCAAAGACTGCTCGATGATACTACAAAGGTCCGCCCAGCGGACCCTACTCCGTTTACAAAGAGCGAAGCGACAGCCAGCATACACGAGCTTCTGCCGTGCGACCCGGCTTACGAACCAGCAGGCGCAACGCGAGGGTCGGCTGGCAAGCTACTGGGAAGGCTGCACAGGGCGATATGGGGGCCGGGGACTAGTGAGCCTGTTGTGTCGCTTGTTGCAGGAACCGTTTCCGGCAGACTAACCGATGTCGTTGCCGTCGCGGGATGCTGAGGCAGAAACAGTCTGCCAAATGGGGTGGCCAGAAGTTGCGGAAGCAGGATGACATCACCCAAAAGGGCCACTCCAACCAGGGCAGCCATCAACCACCCAAAGCGGCTGATCAGCAGCAGGTCGGCTGGCATGAGCATTAACAGCCCCAGCGACACAGCCAGGCTGGTATGCCAAATTGCAGGGCCGCAATGGACCAGCGATTCGACAATCGCGTCCTGCCGCTTCATGCCACCCATCGTTAGCAGCCTGAACTTCGCCAGGAAGTGCAGCGTGCCATCGACGGCGATCCCCAGTGCAATCGATGAGGTAATCATCGAACCAATGTCAATCTTCTGACCTGCCCACGAGATGGCGCCAAAGACGACCGTAATCGGCAGCACGTTGGGAATCATCGAAACAAGACCAGCCCAGAAGCTGCGCATCAGCCAGACCATCACCCCTAGAATCAGCACAAAGGCCAATCCCGAGCTTTGAATGAGGCTATCTAGCACGGCTTGCTGTGTTCTTAAAAAGAGGGGCACGGTGCCAGTAATCACATGGTTGGCACCTGGGTCTTGCCGCAAGACGTCACGTGCCAATAGATCGAGATCATCAAAGATCTGGGCGAAGCTGTTCTCGGGCATCACCCCCACCTGAGCCGTGATTCGCCAGATTTCGTCACCTGCTTTATTGAGGCCAGCGTCACCAGGAGTAGTCAGGTCGTGTGCTTCTGCGACGGCACAATAAAAGGCCTTTGCAGCTGCCACCTCTCCATTGCGAATGCGGTCCTGCATCAGGTTCGCCCGCTTGTTATAGCGAATGTTAGCCAGCGTGCTCGAACCGGTTGCCGGACGCTCGACTTCAGGAATAAAGTCAGCGAGTGAGATCGCGCCAGTGATCTCTTCATGCAGCCGAATTTTCTCTTCAAGCTGTCGTACAATGGCAGCCCGGTCAAGCAAATTTGTTCTATCCTGCGTTGCCTGATCGAACCGCACCACCACTTCAATCCCAGCCACACCTGTCAGGTGATTCTCCAGGAACCAATAGTCCTGAATCACGCGCGACGACTCGGGGAAGTAGCGAACCACTTTTGTCTCAGTCTTGAATTCAAGCAGGCCCAAGGTGGCCGCTGCGGAGACCGCTAACGTCATGCTGGCCCCCAGAATCGGCCTGCGAATGAGCCATGTTCCTAAGGTGCGCCAACCGCGATGTTCCAGTTCTTGCGGCTTGGGTGGTTCACCCGGCCAAAGTTGCAATAACGCAGGAACGATGAGCAGGACCGCGACCAGCGAAAACAGGGTTCCAATTGCCCCGTAAACGCCAAAATCGAAGACCGGCTCCAGGCTACTGGTGCAAAGGGAAGCCAAGCCAATGGCCGTCGTTACGCTGGCCAAAATGCAGGGGGTGGTAGCGCTTGCAACGCTTTCGGCAATCGCCGTAGCAGGGTTACGGACCGATGCATGCTTCCAGTAATTCACCAGATGAATGGCACCCGAAAGGGTCAGCACCAGTAGCAAGGTCGGCATCACCACCAGAACCATGTTCATACTGCCGCCGGTAATCGGCACCAGGGCGACCATCGCCAGAATGGTGTAGATGGCGGCAAACATCACGATGGCAGTTAATCGGAAACTGCGAACGAGCAGATAGGTGAGAACACTGCCGACAATTAACGACGATAGCAAAACCGATTTCTTATGAAGCCACGTCAACGGAACGTCTTTGTTCCACAACGATCGCTTCACCTGCTGGTTCAGCTCCGAGCCAGCAACAGCCGAGCCTCCCATTCGAAGTTCAGCAGCAGGAATGCCAACCTCAGCAGCGACCACTTGCAGTCGCTCGAGCGTGTGCTTTTTATCAGCAAGACCCGTGTCACTAAGGGTCAAAGCCAGCGCAACAGGTGCACCCGGTACAAAGAAGCTCGACTCAATCAGGTTGAACTTCGCGCCGCGGTCCTCTCCTTTGGAACCATCCTGCAGCGTTAGCAGCCAGTTGGCGAACTCGACCGTACCGACGGTCCCCATGCGCATGCCGCGCCACGACAATTGAAAGTCATGATCGGGTTTCGCTTCGGGAAGGAGTTTGCCATCAGCCGACAGAACTGCTGGTGTTTCCGGGATTTCAACTTCGCGCTGCCCCTCCCCTTCCAGTCCCGGTGTCATGCTGCTTGATGCAACGGGTAACAGAATCCGTGAACCGTTCTCGATGGCGGGGAGGACGTCGATTGCTAAACCAAACTTCGCTAGCGCCTGCTTGGCAATCTCGGCTGAGACTCGGGCAGAGCGGGGCCGAGCAGTTGGAGTGAGCCGCACCTTTAAGGCACCAGCTCCGAGAATCGTCCCTTCGAGGCGGCGAATTGCTTCCGGGTACTCGACGCCATTGGCCAGCATGGTCTGTAAAGCTTCGGCGGGGCCGGTCACCTTTTCAATTTGCTTGAGACCCAGCCGCTTGATCCCCTGATCGTCGGTCAGGCCGTTGATTTTCTCAGCGAGGGCCGGAACGCGGGGGTCCCCTAGCGAACTGGAGTCCCACGACACAAAAACCCGTTCTCCCATCGGAAAACGGTCCTTGGTCCAGTGCAGAACCAACAGCTCGGGGTCGTTCTGGGGAAGCCAGCCTTCGACGTCGTTCTTGAGCGAAAGTTTTCCCAGCGCCCAGACGGAAGGGGGGATTGAAAACAAAACCAGCAACAGGACATACAGCCCCAGGCTGTTGCCCCAGCGGTCACGCCGTTCGAAAAAATGAGCCATTAGCTGACTCGTCCTTGAAATCGCTGCGTCCTGCGAGCACTGCAGTAGAAAGCGTTTCTGTCAAGCAACAAATTGTAACCTGTTGCGAGGCAGTCGTTTATAACAATCGATCGCGATAGGAGTTGATCGTCAGACCACTAATCAACCAAAAGGAGACGAGTCACCGGCAGAACCACTGATACTCAGCGGCAACCAGGCCAATTCAACCCACCACGATACAGAGTTAAGTTAAGCAAAATCGGCGAGAATCGGGAAGTGCGGTTACGACCGCTCCGCTCTAGTCAATCGCGAAACCAGCCGAATCTCCCAGATAGAAAACATGGGTAGCTCGGGGTGTTTAGAAAAAATAGGAATCGGCGTGCTAATTCACGACCAAAGAGGAAGGTAGCGCGAGGACTACGAACTCCACGGATCGAACGAATACAGACCTTACTGGCCGATGTGCGACGCGAGTGCAAGGTCATGCCGTGTTTTGGCTGGCTTCCCCTCCCCGTTTTGATTCGTTCGATCAGTCCGATTCGTGGTCACCCTCTTCTGCTTGTCATACCTAAGTTTCTCCCTCGTTACACCTCCGCCTGCCAGCCGTACTCCACGTATTGCTCTTCGTACGACCCATCGGTGTAGAGGTCGAGGAGGGTATAGCCTTCGGCTGAACCAGCGTTCGGGCCGCGCCACCATTTGCCGCTGACCGCTCCGGCGCACATAAAGTCGACGCCGCGTATGCGCACTAAATCTCGATGATGCAAGTGACCCGAGAGGCACAACTTGACATTCGGATACTTGCTGAACAGGTCGACCACGAGGCCTGCATCGGTTTGCATCAGACCCGCTTTGACGCGCAAGTCGCTGGTTGGCGTTTGTCTTCGATCGAGCAACGGCAACGAAGAGACAATTGGAATATGGGACCAAACCAGCACCGGCATTTCTGCTGGTGTTTGCTCAAGTTGGGACTTGAGCCAATCGAACTGAGCTTCCGGCAAGTAAGCCGAGTACTTCCCCTGGTCTCCCGGCTGCTGCACGTTATCGAGGGCGATGAACTTCCAGCCATGCGACTCGAAACTGTAGTAGGCCGATGGAAGTTTCAGCGCTTCGACCGCCCATTGCTTGCCGTAGTCGACTTCGTCTCCAGTGGCCCCACTCTTGGATTTGTCCCAACCCCAAATATCGTGATTGCCAATACAGGCATAGGTAGGAATCGAGTTCTCTGCAGCCAGCACGCTATCCCACAACTTCCACTGCAAGATGGTTCGATCGCGAGTCTGCTCGAAGGCATCCATGATGCAATCGCCACCAAACAGAATGAGATCGGGCCGATCGACCAACTTGTTGACATGCTGAACGCACTGGCTCATCCCTTCGCCCGCCCGCAGCTCGGGTTGCACATGAATATCGGTCAGGTGCGCAACGCGTAGCGCCCGCTTCCGGCCAGGCTCGTTGGCCCGCGCTGGCCGCGAGCTGCTCCACAGCCCACCAGCCAAGGCCAACGATAACCCCATCGCCTCGCGACGACTAAACTGCAATGATCGTTGAGTGAGATGAATTCCAGACATCGGTCTTCCTGTCATTGCTGACCAAGTAAGTGGTTAGACCATGCGAACAAGCAGCTCAGTTACAGAAAAGAAAACTGAAACATAGCCCGCCGTCACACAACGTCCCTGACTATCTTGTAACACAAATCGATGAGTTTTTGGTGTACGCAAGTGGGTCGTACAGAACAATGGCACTTGGCCATCACAGCGATCAGTGGCTTGACGCCAGACCCCCAGCACGCCAATCTGTAACCATTATGGATACACACGCAGCCCTCCAGCGACATTCAAGGATTCAGCACCAATGACCGCCAGTCAACAGCTTTTTACCTCAGCCACAATTGGCGACTTCACCGTCAAGAATCGGATTGCTCTCGCACCAATGACCCGTGCCCGAGCTGGGGCCAGCCGCATCCCTAACGAGCTGATGGCCGAGTACTACGCCCAACGCGCCAGTGCAGGCCTCATTATTACCGAAGCGACCGCAATCTCGGAACAATCTCTTGGCTGGAACGATTCGCCAGGCATTATGACGGCCGAACAAGTCACAGGCTGGCAGCTCACCACGTCCCGCCTCAAACAACTAGGAACCCCCGCCTTCCTGCAGCTTTGGCATTGCGGGCGGGCTTCACATAGCAGCTTTCGACAAGACCGCTCACTACCAGTTGCCCCGTCGGCCATTGCCATCGCGGGAGACAGCATCCACACCCCCGAAGGAAAGCAGCCCTACGAAGTCCCTCGGGCACTTGAAACCAGTGATCTGCCGCACGTTGTGGCTGACTATCGCCACGCCGCGACCCTGGCCAAGGAAGCAGGCTTCGATGGTGTCGAGGTTCACTCGGCCAATGGCTACTTGCTCGATACGTTCCTGCAATCGAAGACCAACCACCGAACCGACCAATACGGCGGCAGTATCGAAAACCGCTTTCGTCTCCTGCGTGAAGTGGTCGAAGCGGTTTGCCAGGTCTTCCGCAGTAACCGGGTTGCAGTCCGGTTCTCGCCCAATGGCGTGTTCAACGATATGGGAAGCCCCGACTTCCGCGCCCAGTTCCTGTACGCTGCCAAAGAATTAGCCAAGTACAACCTGGCCTATCTGCATGTGATGGATGGCCTCGCCTTTGGCTTCCACGGCTTGGGCGAACCAATGACTCTGGCAGAGTTCAAAGCGGTCTATCCCGGAAACCTAATCGCCAACTGCGGCTACACCCACGAGTCGGCCGAAGCAGCCATCGCCAGTGGTGTGGCCACGATGGTCGCCTTCGGACGTCCTTACATCAGCAACCCCGACCTCCCCGAACGCTTCCGCAACGGCTGGCCATTAGCAGGTGACGCCCCGATGAGCAGCTGGTACGTCCCAGGCGCCGCCGGGTACACCGATTTCCCGACCCATGGAAACGCATGATTGGAACGATAACTTGGACTAATTAGTTTAATGCAGACTTCTGCTTGAGTTAGTCAATCCCCGCCTCTGTCCCGGCCCGTGTCGACATGGCCTTCCACAGCCGCAGATCAATGCTCTGCTCGATCTTGCGGGCTGCACCATCTGCAAAGGCAACGTTCACGTAGCCTGCATGGAAGCTTCGGGCTGTGTACAGTCCGCTGTCGGCCCCACTAAATCGAGACTCTCCACTGGCACAATCGGGAGTGGTCGAGTTTGGCGGGCCAGAATGCTGATACCAGGTGTGGGCAAAGTCACCCAGTATCCAATTCGTCCCCAGAAACGAATAATGCTTGACGGGATTTGCAATCGCATTGTCACGGCAGGCAGCGACATAAAAGTCGGTTCCCAATCCGTGTGGTCCGGGATTCGAGAAGATATCACGAAACGGATCGTAGCGATCAGTTTGCCGATCACCAATGACTCGTTCGCTGTATAGAGCGGTCTGACTAAGACCGTCGGTAAACTCCTTCGCCTGCACCGACCGGCCGTTGACAAAGGCCCCCAAGGTGGGTTCGAATTCGTTGAAGGTTGGCCACCATGTTTGCGGTTCCATGACCGCGATGTTGGGTCCCATGTTGGCCCGATAATTGACATCGCCCGGGCCTCCATGATCAGACGGACACAAAAACTCAGGTGTGTTTCGAAGCAATAGCTGGCGATTGATTTCAAGCGAGGGAATACTCCGCTCATCAGGATTCATGCTGATGAACAGCAAATCGTTGGGGTCCCATGTTTGGGCAGCAGCCGGGTCAAGAATCTTCATTAACTCGAAATGTGGCGAGACCGATTTTTGCAATTCTTCGGGCCCATTTTGCTGAACTCGCACCCATGCGGTTGATGTGTAAGGAAAGTGGCCATGTTGACTTTCGTAGTTCATGGTCAATAGCGCCAGCCCCCGCAACCGATCGAGGCACTGGACCGCGCGAGCCGACTCTCGAGTGCTGAAGATGGCCGGTGCAGCTAACGCAAACAGCAGTAACACAATTCCAAGCACGACGAGCAACTCAGGAAGTGTGACGCCACGACGAACGGGGGAAGATCTCATTGACCGCAGCTTTCTCAAAATTCAATCAAAACCCCTGCCGCAGTCTTCGCCCGTTAGACTTCAGCGTTTCGAACAGGTGTGGCCCTGTATCGAAATGGGCTCAACAGACAAAATGAACCCAATCTTGTTCGCATAAAGCATATTGTGGCGATACCACAATTCCGCACTTGGCCGATTGAAATGGACCAACAAAAGTACCGCGAGAATTGGCACGAACTGAAGGCTAAACGATTAGGTATTGCAACGGTCACGATTCCCATAATGGTTCAAGCGATTCTTTCAGCACTGTAACTACGACCTCGCTGACAGCAGCCTGAAACCTTGAACGCCACGGGAAGCCCACGACCCTTTCGCCGATCTAACTGGTGGGAACCTTTCAAAAAATCCTCCTGCTGGTCCACAAATGGGGTCAGCGTCAACAATTTCGGGATGCAAAGTGACAGGCATTGGCAATTCGAAGATCTCACCATTTCTGGTTAGGCACGAAACTTTTGCAGCACTAGTCCAGCGATGATCGCTGCCGTAACGGCCGCAGCAATTGGCCACCATGCCATGCTTGCGTTGGGCGTTGCCTGAATCGGCTCAGTCACTCTGCCAACTGCACCTACTGCTGCTTTTGCCTCTGCGATTACAGCTTGACGCTCGGCAGCCTTTAATACGCCGTCCCCAATAGTTGTGCCATCTCGGTCGTATACGATTGTGCCAACTTCAGGTTTTGGCGGCCGGAATTGATCGACCACTTCGAAGTTGGTGTCGAACTCCAAAATCTCCCAGTGATAAGTATGCGAATTATCGACATCGCATGTATTGACGCCACGCCGTGGATATGCGGTCTGCGACACCGGATGACGAGCAAGGTCGGTTACTTCGTATCTTTCACTTACGGATGGTGAATCGAACAGTCTCGACTCGATTCTAATTGGAAAGTGCTGATTTGCTCGATCGAGCCACAAATCGTAAATGATACGGTGTCCCGCCACTGGCTCAGCAATCATTTCGGCCCGGATACAGTTCGAGGGTTCATGCCCATCAGGTGGTTTAACCTGCAACGACGAAGGGGAGTCCAGAATCTGTCGCTGCAGCCAGTTTCCCGACCCACCAGCCGGACCGTCATCCCACAAGAAATCCACCCTAAAAGCGGCCTGTTCTATCGAAATGATCGATACCGTGGCCAGCTTTAAGTCGCCATTCGCCATTGGAGTGTACCGACAGGCAAACCCCTCTCGCTGATTTCGCCCTCGCAGTGTCGCATTCTGCACTACTGAGTTGAAAACTTCTCGATTCGCGATTCGAAAATCACCCGAAGTACTCTGAATCAACTCGTGTTCCTGGTAGAAGACTCGATCAAACTCTTCGTCCGAAAGCGAAGATGTTTCAGGAAATCTCTCCCTCAACTGATTGCGAGACCGGATACGCCCCCTAATCCTCAGTGTGCTAAAGCTGTCGCTCCACTCTTGCCAACTGGCCAGCACGGCTTGTTTATCGGTCTCTTCATCGGCCTGAACTGGAATCGGCCCACACCACGACACACAAACGACTAGGGCCAACACAAGCAGACATCGCATGGCAGAACACCTTACGGCCAGGACGAACAATAGCATTAAACGACCAGAGAGAATCGATGGATTGATCACCGCGTTGAGATGATTCGAGCGTTACGGTTGCCCTTCGTCATGAAACAGATCGCATGAGAAAGCACTGACTTCAGGGATTTGATGGCCAGCACTTGAGGACAGATTCGAGATGACCAGACAGAAGAAGATCGTCCACAGATGGTCTAGTGCTCAAGATCAGAGAAATCTATCGACAAGTTAAACGAGCTGCGAGAACGATACCCGCCCCTTCAAAAAATCAAATGAGTTTCCCCTTCAAATCCATCGCTTCAATATCCTAATCGCAGAATCGAATAGACTGCGTTTGTATGAATACTTCTTGTCACCGTCAGCGTAAGTAGTCTCCCCAATCCCAGCGTCGACCGTCCTCAACAATCACGGCTGATGCGGCGACCCATCGCCTTGACGGGCAGTTTCATTCGTATTTGATGATCCAATCTGCGATTGGTTACCACCTAAGCGACGACGGCGATCGAACAACCAGAGGACCAGGGCCACAAAGATGGCCATGGTTCCCCACGCCGCAGTAGACAAGAGTCTCCAGTCTCTCACGTCCATTGGAAAGCTGGCCAGGTCGGCTGGACGGCTCGCTAGAACCAGCCCTTCACCTGACCAGTTTTGAGGTAAGTTAACAATGGCCTGAGGAATGCGCCCGTCAAACGCATCAATGACCTGGGCTTGACCGTCAACCGTTCCATACAAAAGTCGGAATCGGCCGGGAGCATCGCGTTTGGGAACGTTTTGAGAGCGGTAATCGATGACGATTGGAATAGTGGGGATGGGTGCTGATGGATCGAGCCAGACCATGCGGGTAGCGGCCCCCATCTTTTTGGCTGCTTCATCAAGTTCTGACAAGCTGTGCATCTGATGGTCCATCCACGGGCATTGCTTGACAATGCCTGCAGTTTCGAGCGGACCGACGCCTGCTAACTCTAATCCCATATGCAGGACAATGAGGCCCTGGGTGGCATTCTCGGGACGATACTCGTCTGCCATCATCGAATCCTGTTCTTGAGTGGGCGGGAATCGGGATTGAGGTATACGGCTATCGAATTGACTGATCTTCTAAGCAATCGCAGGTGGCGAATGCCGAGCTTGGTAGCTGGTCCATCGAGACCGCAGGAATAAGCCGATGGCGATGATCGCTGCACCAGCCGCACCAACGGGCCACAACACCATTTGAGAGTTTGGCGTGGCAGCGATGGGTAGGCCTGGTCCGGTTGGCAATGCCGGTTCGGCCTGCTTTGCCTGCTGAATGGCTGCTTGAAGCTCGAGCGCATTTTTGCGGCGGATATCATCGTCGGTCACACCCTGAACGCGAGATTTGCCGTCCCGATCGGTCACCTGCACCCCATTCTCGGGAACCGGTGTTTTAAACAGGTTCTCGGTTGGAAGGTTGGTATCGAACTCGACTACTTCCCAAGTGTAAACATGCGACATATCTACCAGATAACTTTCGACGCCATGGCTGGCCATAGCGGTATTTGAAACCGGATGCCGGGTAAGGCCATCGAATTCCCATCGCAATTCACATTCCGATTTGCCGGTTCGCCAGCTTTCAATGCGACGTGGAAAGTACTGATGGTCACGGTCGAGCCACAGCTCTTCGTAAAGCTCAGAACCGTCGATGAGCCACTCCGCCCGCACGATATTGGCAGGGTCGCTGGGTTCCGATTGCTTGCAGCGAAACCCCGACGGATTGTTCAAGACTGCTTGTTGCATCGACGTGTTCGAGTTGCGCCACCAGAAATATCGAATCGCTCGAGCACCTCCGCTTCCGGCACCGAATGGGTTGTCTGGCTCGCCAACCCATAGAGATTTCAGACGTAACTGCTGGTCCTGATCGCGACTGTAACCAGCCACAAAACGTTCATCCCGGCGACTCACAGAAACTCGAACGTCAGACAGTTTGCCATCCTCGCACCTCGTGGTTGTAAGTCGATGCTCACTCTTTTTTGTCACAATCAGCTCTTCTTCGTTATACCACCTGGCGCGAAACTCCTCTTCAGATAGCGCAGCTAGTTCGGGCCAGCGAGTCTCAAGTTGCACGCGAGACGTCCATCTGGCCTTGATGCGAAGTGATTCGAAGCTATCAACCCACTCTTGCCAGCCAGCCAAAACAGCTGCCTTGTCGCTTTCTTCGTCAGCCCGTAACGGCTCCTGCCATTCAATGGCAAAACCAAAAGCAGTAAACAGGATCAGCCAGCAGCGCATTGGTGCCTCCCTGGAACACGAAGAAGTTCGGTCCCAACACAAGCAGGACTTTTTCATGCTGTCACCGAAGTGCCAGTAACATTTTGGTTGAAAGGTGAATCGATTGCTTCGGGCTGGGGGGACAAGAACTTGCCCCAGTGCATTCGCCCTGGCCGTATGAGTATTACGTTGACGGCAGATTTGCAGTTCACTTCACGAAGAAAATCTGGCGAAGTCAAGGGGAACTGCAACCGAAGATACTCCGGGGGAGTCTGTCCTGCAGGTCGTTCCCTTGAAGACTGGCGGCAGAGTCCCGAAGATGACGGTTTGGGGAAGATGAGACAACATTCCCAAAAGTCACCTCTAACGCAGCCGGAAAGACGCTCGTCATGCCATGCGCTTCTCAGTTTTGGTCGCCATTACCATCATTCGTTTCTTGCCTGTTACTCTGTTGGGCCTGTGGGTGCAACAACTCTGCCCCACAGTCAGCAGAACAGGCACCAACCAGTAAACCAAATCGTACAGCCAAACCAGCGGCTGAACCCGAAACTGAAGGGAAACCGATGCTAACCGTGCAGCACGAACCATATGGACAACTCGAAGATGGTTCGCGGGTCGATCAATACTTGCTGCAAAACGCGGCTGGCATTCGGGTGCGGCTGATTAACTGGGGAGCAACCGTCACCACGGTGGAAGTCCCCGATAAAGATGGCAACCTGGCCAACGTCAACATGGCCTTCGAGTCGCTCCCCGAATACGTCGCGAATCCCCCTTACTTTGGCGGAACTTGTGGCCGATTTGCGAACCGGATTGCCAAAGGCAAGTTTAGCCTCGACGGCAACGAGTACACCCTGGCCACCAACAACGGCCCCAACCATCTGCATGGTGGCCTTGTGGGCTTCAACAAGAAGCTTTGGCTGGCCACCCCTAACCAAAGCGATGACGAAGCCTCGGTCACGTTCACCTATGTCAGCCCTGACGGGGAAGAAGGGTACCCCGGTGAACTGAGCGTGATGGTTGAATATGCATTAACCAAAGACAACGAACTGAAGATCAACTACACCGCCCAGGCCACTGCCCCAACAGTTCTTAACTTGACCAATCACTGCTACTGGAACCTGGCAGGGGCCAAAAGTGGGGCAACCGTCCACGACCACGAGCTCAAGCTGCTTTGCTCGCAGTTTATTCCGGTTGATGAAACAGGCATTCCCACCGGCGAACTGGCCCCAGTGGCCGGAACCTGCATGGACTTCACTACGCCCCAAAAGATTGGTGCCCGTATTACCGAGCCAGTGAATGGCAACGGCGGTTACGACCACTGTTATGTGGTTGATGGTGATGCAGGAACGCTGCGGCCCGCAGCCAAAGTGACCGACCCAACCACCGGCCGCGTCATGGAAATCTTCACCACCGAACCCGGCGTGCAGCTTTACACGGCCAACCATTTTGATGGCACTGCCGATAGTGCCGGAGCACCAAAGCATGGGGCCTTCTGCCTGGAAACGCAGCACTTCCCCGATTCACCCAACCAGCCGCAGTTTCCGACAACGGTGCTGAAGCCGGGTGACACTTATACACAGACTACCGTGCATAAGTTCTCGGTGGCCAAATAGTCTTCACAATAAATTGAAGACTTGTTGAATCGCCTGAACGGACCACGAATGAGGATTCAATCCAGGTATTGCCTGTCATTCTCTTAGAGCTTATCCGAGAACCCTCTGATGCGGAGAGATTGCACAGTCGAATCAGAGTTTTCGAACGAGCACAACCGCGTTCTCGGATAGGTTCTTATTCGTCGGATTCGTGCAATTCGCGGTCGACCCCGTCGGTTCTGCGATCAACCAAAGCGGCCGGTGATGTAGTCTTCGGTCTCTTTCTGGACCGGATTCGTAAACAGCTGTTTCGTCAGGCCGAACTCGACCAGCCGGCCCTGGCAAAAAAAGGCGGTCCACTCGCTGATGCGGGCGGCCTGCTGCATGTTGTGGGTGACGATAATGATCGTGTAGTTCTGCTTCAGCTCGATGATCAGATCTTCAACCCGAGACGTTGAGGCTGGGTCGAGCGCCGAAGCAGGCTCGTCCATCAGCAATACTTCGGGGCTAGTGGCCAGAGCACGGGCAATGCACAGCCGCTGCTGCTGGCCACCCGATAAGGCCATGGCCGAGTCTTTCAGCCGATCTTTCACTTCTTCCCAAAGGGCAGCTTGCCTGAGGCATTTCTCGACAATTTCAACCAGCGACTGACGATTGCGATTCCCGTGAATCCGCGGCCCATAAGCCACGTTATCGAAGATCGACTTGGGGAAAGGGGTCGACTTCTGGAAGACCATCCCAACCCGCTTCCGCAGCGAAACGACGTCGACATCGGGTGAATAGATTTCTTTGCCATCAAGCAGCACCGGTCCCATGACCCGAGTGTGCTCGATGATGTCGTTCATGCGATTGAGTGTTCGCAGATAAGTGCTTTTGCCACATCCCGAAGGACCAATGAGGGCCGTCACCGACTTCTGCGGAACCTTCAATGAGATGTCGAACAGGGCCTGATGAGTCCCATAGAAGAAGTTCATCCCCCGCGTTTCGAACTTGGGGAGCGCAGCGGCCAGTTGTTCGAGACGACTTCCCGAAGCAGCCGATGGCGATGATGCGAGTTGTCCAAACGTCTGCATGAGATTTAACCGGTGGGATTTTGCTGCTGGTGTGGATGGTCGCTACAGAATAACAGGCCCCGTTATGCGGGTTGGCTTCGCTTCATGGCCCCTACCAGCGGATTTTCTTTTGGAAGTGCTGCCGAATAAAGATGGCTGATCCGTTGAGTAGCAGCAGAACTGCCAGCAACACCACAATCCCTGCGGCAGCCACATATTGATATTCCTGCTTGGGTTCATTCACCCAGTTATAAATCTGCAGCGGCACTGCGGTGAACTGATCAAACGGGGCAGCAGCCAGCTTTTGTGGCTGAGTCACCACTTCCGACAAACTTTTGAACTTCCCCGGAACATAGCCGATGTAAGTTGCTGCCCCCAAGACGGCAATGGGGGCCGACTCACCAATAGCGCGCGACATTGCCAGAATGACACCCGTGAGAATTCCTGGGATGGCAGCAGGCAAAACTTGAAACCAGATGGTTTGCCATTTGCTGGCCCCGAGAGCATATGAGGCGTGCCGCACTGATGCAGGAACCGATCGCAGAGCCTCCTGAGCAGCAATAATGACCACTGGCAAACTAAGCAGCGTTAGTGTCATCGCCCCCGCAATAATGCTGCGGCCCAACGGCAACTGGAGCGAAAACGTAGTGAACCCCAGCGACACGGCATACGTCGCTTTCGGCAGGCCAAACATCCGCACAAACAGCGTAAACCCCAAAATGCCATAAACGATCGATGGCACCCCTGCCAGGTTGGCAATGTTCAGCCGAATAAAGCGAGTAAAGAGAGTTGGCTTGGCATACTCTTCGAGGTAGATCGCGGCCCCCACCCCCAGCGGCACCGACATCAGCGCCGTGATGGACACCAGCCAAAAGCTTCCTACCAAGCCAGCCAGCAGCCCTGCTTCTTGAACCTTCACCCCATCGAGGCTGGTCACAAATCGCCAGCTTAGCCAGCCTGTCGCCTGATAACCGACTGATGCCAATAGGACCAGTAGAACAATCAATGAAACCCAAGTCGAAGCCCAGCAAGCGAACTCGAACAACTTGCCAATCGAATGTCGCGAATCGATCTGCCGCGCGCTAGCCGAATGATCGGGTTCTGTCTGGTTTGGCACGGTGCTCATTGATACACCTCCCGATAGCGCTCAAGTACCATCTGCGAAACCCAGTTCATGAACAGGGTCACTAGAAACAGCACGAGTGCCACCGCGTAAAGGCTTTTGTATTCAATGGTCCCGACAGCCGCATCCCCCGACATCACATTGACGATATAAGCGGTCATCGTCTCGATCTGCATCAGCGGGTTCAATGTCAGCGTTGGTTTCTGACCTGAAGCAATTGTAACGGCCATTGTTTCACCAATCGCCCGTGAAACCGCCAACAGAAATGCAGCGAAAATTCCCGACAAGGCCGACGGGACGACAATCTTGGTGCAGACATCAAACTTGGTTGAACCAAGCGCATAGCCTGCTTCGCGCAAGGTGCGGGGAACTGCCCGCAGCACATCTTCGCTGAGCGAAGAGATCAGCGGCACAATCATCAGCCCAACCACAATCCCGCCGCTGAGTGCATTAAAGCCATCGACTGGAATATTCCACAACCAACTGATCTTGAACACCGCGCCCGGTTGCAGCAGTGGCTTAATCACATAGGGTGTAATAAACGTCAGAGCAAAATACCCATACACAACGGTCGGAATACCAGCCAGAATTTCCAGAGCAGGCTTGATGATGGCCCGCGTTCGAGGTGCGGCGTATTCACTCAGGTAAATGGCTGACAACAGGCCCAGTGGCAATCCAATCAGCGCTGCAATCACTGTGATTTGCAGCGTGCCGCATACCAGCGGGAGCACCCCAAACTTCTTTTCGGTGTACTGAGGAGTCCACTCGGTCCCGGTCAAAAACTCAACGACCGACACCTGCTGGAAAAAGGCTGATCCACCCGGACCAGCCACTGCTTCCACAAATAGGACTGCGGCAATTGCCAGGGTCACCAGCGTGGTCAGCACTGCACACAGGAATAAACCGAATTGAATTGCCACCTCGCGCGTGCGGCCCCATGTCAACCGAAAGCCCAGCTCCCGGGTGTTAGCAGACATCCGCCCCGCTGGTGCGGCAGAAGGGGCTGGGTCTGTCGAATCGGAAGTCATACCGCACCCTGGACATCAATAAGCGGGACATCATTACGCAGTCATCGTCATTCAGAAACCAAGGCTACCAGCGGCCGCACCACCCCAATTTGGTGTAAAGCGCAACAACTGGTTCGTTATGGCTGGCTTCTCGAACCAGCCATTAGGGTCCGTTTCAAAACCCGGTTGGTGGCAAACAAGGCTCAGCGAAACCTGTGGTCAGCATTTCCCGCCAGAGGGCTTTGAAACTACTTCTAGTTACTCAGACGGTCCTGCATCGTCTTCAGTGTGGCTGCATCCAGTTTGACGAACTGGTTGGCTGCTACCAGCGCCTGGCCTTCAAACAAACAGAACTTGACGAACGCAGCCACTTCGGGACGCTTGAGTGCGGCCTTGTTCACGTACATATAAAGCGGACGAGAAAGAGGAGTGTATTCTCCCTTTTCGATGGTCTCAGGCGTCGGCTTCACACAGACAGCCTTCTTGCCATCGGAGATTCCCAGTACTTTCAGCTTGCCAGCGTTCTCAACATAATAAGCATAACCAAAGAAGCCTAACGCATGCTTGTTGGTCGAAACACCCTGCACCAGCACGTTATCGTTCGCGCTGGGGGTGTAGTCCTTGCGAATGTCCTTGGCCTTGCCATTTACCACTTCGGTGAAGTAATCAAACGTCCCAGAGACCGAATCGGCTCCAAACAACTGGAGTGGCTCATCGGGCCAGTCTGCGTTGATGTCTTTCCAGGTCTTCGCAGTACTATCGGAAGCCCACATCTTCTTGAGGTCGGCAATCGTGATGCAGTCGCACCAGGTGTTCTCGGGGTGAACCACAACCGACAATCCGTCAATAGCCACAGCTACTTCCAGATATTCAATCCCTTTTTCTTTCAGCTTCTCGATCTCGCCATCCTTAATCGGGCGGGAGGCATTCGCAATGTCGGCCCGGCCTTCAATGAGCGCTGCAATCCCGGGGCCAGTTCCATTGTTGGCGACAGCCGGGGTCACACCTGAATGGAGTTTCGAAAACTCAAACACAAACGCCTTTGACAGCGGGTACACGGTGCTCGATCCGTCGATCTGAACCTGACCGGAAAGCTGCTCAGATGCTGCAGTGCTGGCACTACCAGCCGACGATCCTTCGGCAGTCATGGCAGGAGCAGCCATGCCAGAAGTCGTAGTTGAAGTTGATACAGGGGTAGTCGATTTCGGCTGATCGACCTTTTCGACACAACCAATCACAAACAACAGCGGGGCAATAAACATCAAGGGGCGAAGCATCGGAAATTGCATCCTCACGAGTCACAAAAGGGACTATTCAACGGCTAGTTAGCCTAGAACTTCGGGCAGGCTTTCGCCAGTGCCCCCGCTTGATGCTACGCCCAATTGTTAAGATTGGATGTGCACGATATGTGCGACGATGAAGATCTGATGAGTTGTGCTAGTCTCGGGCATCGGCTAGCACGGGGCAGGATCAGACCACACGAGCCGAACCTGCAGCCAAAAGCGTTATAAAAAAATCCCATGGAGACATTCCAACTGGAAGGTCCACATGGGATTCTTAAAGTCGCTATTACTCTTCAAAAACGACTGCTGACCGGGCCTAAGGGGCTGGTGCCGACGGCAACCACCCCGCACTAAACAGCACGGAAATCACAATAAAAGCGAGGCCGACGGGGCTCGAACCCGCAACCACCGGATCGACAGTCCGGTACTCTAACCAATTGAGCTACGGCCCCTGATTTCATTCAGGATTGCAGCAAGGCGAAACAGTACTGTTTCGAGACAATCTTGTGTGGAAAAACGGGTCAATCACCCGGTTCCCTCGCCCAAAACCACTTTCGCCACTGCGGAGAGGAACTATATCGCACCCAGTCGGACCGTCAAGCGAGTCGGTCTTTGCGGCCGGTGCCATACAGCCAAAGATCGCAGGCAACCCGATCCATACAGTATACTCCTCATCATCCAACAATTTGGCTGTGAACTGGCAACATTCGGCTGAAAACTGGCCAAATCAATGCAACATGATGCCATATAAACACTTACAAGACAGGAATCAAATCCGATCCAGATCGGCCATCAGCCAATCCGGGTTAGTCGCCCGACTCCCGGCTGCAATGCCAGTCCTTGGGCTTGTCTTCATTCTGGCGACTGTTCTGGCGACTGCAGGATGTGGACAAGCTGGTCCCCAACTCGGTTCGGAGAGAAAAGAACCGGGGGAAATCGCTCCACCCGTTAGCGAACTCGCCAAATCGACCCAAACTCGCAAAACCACGTCGCCCCCTCAGCCTGAACCTGCTCCTTCAGCCAATGAGTCAGCGGTTACAGATGAACCAGCTGCAGAAACACCGTCAAACTCAAAACACCACGGAGAGAACACACCCCTTCTTCCGTTCCCCTCCGAGACCGACCTGGCTGCGATTGGCATTGATGCCTATCACCAGGGGCAAGTCGACCTCTATACCGACATCGATGCTGACGAAGCCCAGCGGCTCGTCGACCAGGCCGACAGATTCCTGCGGTCGGCCGCGCGGGCGAATCCTGGAAGGGCGAAATCGGAGCAACGCTATCGGGCGTTCGTCATGAGTGACGGAGCGACGTTTCGCGAAACCGGACTTTGGCCATCGGACCTTCCCCCGTTTGAAGCAGGCCGTCAACGGGGCTATGAAGTCTGGCTACACGATCAGACTCAGCCCTATTACCGGGGACACCTGCTGCTGCACGAACTGGCTCATGCGGTTGTCATTCACTCTGCCGGAATTGAAAAGCGAGCACCCTGGTTCGAAGAAGGACTGGCCGAGTACTGGGCTGCTCATCGCCGGACAGCAACTGGTGATGTCGAGTTTGGTGTGATGCCGAACTCAAACAGCGATTTTCGAGGTTGGGGCCGGATCGAGCTGTTGCAACAAGAAGTCAAGGAGGGGCGACTGCCAACGCTTGACCAGTTGACTAACGCAACGGATGCCGACTTCACCCGTCCTTTGGCTTATGCCTGGTGCTGGGCCTTGTTTAGTTTCTCTGCCAAGCATCCCGCCATGTCAGAGGCTCATCTACAATTGTTGCAGACAACAGGCCCAGCCGATTTCGAGGCGATTTGGGAATCATCCCCGCTAATGACCAGCCAAGCAGTTCAGCGGGACTGGCAACTTTATTGCCACAACCTCGACTACGGCTATGACATTGCACGAGCTGCTTCGGTTAACTTGCCCACGAACCAAAGCGGAACACCTTTGCAGGCCAGCGAACAATTCGCGCTCGAGGTCGCGGCTGATCGGGGTTGGCACTGTAGTGGAATTGTCTGCCAGAAAGGGGACAGCTTTCGGATTTCTGCTACAGGCTTCGCTGTCGTGCAAGACAAGCCCCAGCGCTGGGAGGCAACCCCTGATGGTTTGGCCATTCGGCACGTCCAGGGTTCCCGCATCGGCCGCTTGCTGGTCGGTGTGATGGCTGGCAACGAAGACTCAACCACCAACGACAGCACTTTGAATCCCTTGCGATCGCAAGAGAGTGTACCGCTCAATGCAACCTGGTCCTCGCCAGCCACAGGTGAACTGGTCTTCCGAGTCAATGATTCGTGGGGTTCGCTCGATAACAACTCCCAAGGCTTCAGCGTCATCATTGAACGACTGCCATAACAGGTTTCGATTGGATGAATCCAAACAGAACAGAGGCCACGTGAACAATCCGTTTTCCGATCATTCGTTTCCGGCGCTGCAGCTTCCCGCTGTTGCAATGGCCTTGGTATTGATCGCATCGCCTGCACTCGCGAGCGACAACCAACTGATTATCTACCCACCGGTTCCAGGATTAGCCGCATCCAATCACTACGCCGTGCGCGTCAGGCCTGCGGGGACCGAAGAGCCGTGGCGATCGGCCTTTGCGTGGCAAACCACTTGCAAAGAAACAACCATCAAGCCAGACGCCTACTTCAAAAGCTTGGCTGGCTGGACCCATACCTATGTCAACTTCGAGACGAGCGTCGCGGTAGAGGTTGAGATTGCCCGCGTGACTGGCCAGCCCATCCTTAAGGCCGCAGTCCATCCCGAGCGTAAAGCCACTTCTTGTACGATTAACGATGGC
>JAIXVG010000277.1 GCA_027483145.1 Planctomyces sp. | reverse complement strand
TCCACTGTTGCCATCAAACCAAGCCACTTTCGACAATTGCAAGTGGTCCATAGCAGGACTCTCGTTCGTGCCTGCCGAGGCCGCGTGTTGCCATTCGGCAATGGTTGGCAGGCGGACGGGTACACCAGCCAACCGGGAAAACTCTTCCACAAACAACTCGGCTCGCTCGGCACTGAACTGTTCGACTGGTAGCTCATCACCTACCCGGTAGCTGGGGTTGCTGCGGTCGCTCCCCTCTGGCAAGAGGAGTTTAATTGCCGTCCACTGGCGCTGCGTGACTTCGGTCCGCGAGGCCCAGAAATCATTGACGCCACTGTCGCTGGCCGGGATGTAGCAGAAATCGATTGGTACTGGTGGATTGCCAATCGAAAGCGTGTGAATCTGGCCTGGAATTGGCTGCATCGGAAACCCGCCCGCAAAGCGAATCAACGGACGGCTTGCTTCTGCCACGACTGCTTCAGTAACCACTTTCTGACCATTTTCGACGGGTCGATTCGCCGCCTCCGGTTCTGCTGTCAGAAACATCCAGGTGAGTGCACAGCCAGCGATGGTAACGACACTTCCCCCACCCCACAGGATGGCCTTGGCAGTTGCCACTTTCGATACAGTACCGCTGGAACCACTAATTAAGGTGGCGTAAAGTTGTGCGGCTCCGGGGGTCAACGCATCGGGTGGAATCGGGCCACCTGCTGCGATTGACGGAGCCGCATCAACAAGTCGGAGAAAACGCTCTTCGGCAACTGCTGACCGACCCGCCGACACCAAGGCGAATGCAATCGCCACGACAGATAGTGACACCCCTCGGCGCTCCAGCTCACGCTTAATCCTTTTCAGAATTCGTTCGAGTCTTTTTTTCGCTGAAGGAGGTGTCACGCCGAGTTGACCTGCCAACTCGGTCAGGCTGATTCCGTCAAAATAGATTCCCTGAATGCAGCGGCGATCGGTCGGTTCAAGTTTGTCAACAACTTGCTTAAAGATAAGGCGGGTCTCGCTATCCATCGCATCTACTGCAGGGTCCACGGCTGAATAGGGTGCACCGAGTTGGTCGTCGTATTCCATGCCAATAGTTCTCACTTCTCTGTTGGTGGCCTTGACAGCTCGCCACACAATTCTCTTAAGAGCTTGTACAAAGTCATTCCCTTTTAACCCAATCAATTCATTGGCCTCTTCAATCATCAGCACGAATGCCGCTGAAATGACATCCAGGATTCGGTCGGTTGTCCCGCACCAACTGCGCTTCGCCAACTCGATGATTCGTGCTACCAGCTCATGCGATGCAAGAACTCGATCGATCTCGCGACTTGCCTCAGAATCCTTTTGTACGACGGTGGCGAGGAGTACCTGACCAGCCACGTGGCGATAGGGGCGATCGCGTGGTTCTTCAGAGATCAGATCGGGAAGGGGGGCTGGTCTACCAGCTTTTCTTGTACGTAGCCCAAAGAAGCTCACTTGGAATACCTCGATTCAGTTAAAGGAATTGGAGGGCCGAGTTGTTAGGTCGAACGGCCACCACTCACCTAGTAAGAAGTTTGGGGGTCACAAGATTAGCGCGGTGCTCGGTTATTTCTTTGGATTTTTCAAAACGAATCCGAACACCGACGGGTTGGCGACGGACCTGTCCGGCCGGAAACGCCAGTAGCCGTGAATCACAACCCACTACTGCAATGAGAGTTGTGTCCACTACGTGAGTTTTCTCTATTCTCGCTGGCTCGTCTCGGAAGACAGAATTGCTTTTGCAAAAAGAAATCTGCGGAAAGACTAAGAGAGTCCCCTTAGTGATCCGATCGCTTCCGTACCAAAGCGTACTCAGCGGCTGTCTCGATTTACGCAGCAGGGAAAACTGGTGCCCGTTTGTGGCTGGAGGTCGAGCTGAGTCTTGGCACTTCGGATTGAACCCAATCATGACTCATCGACCGGAAAGGTTACTACGCAGACGAAGATGAAATCTGGTTACCAAAAGAGATTGACTTTCGTGATACGATCGACCGTCTTTGCGCCATGCTTGCACGGTTCAGCGATTAGAGATGAGGCATTTCAATTGAAGTCATCTGATCAGCGCGCATTGAAGGCGTGCTGGCACGTGCTGCTACCTATGACAACTTTCCAATTGGCTCTTCAGCAATTCTTCACACCAAAAACGTTTGACGTTTTGAAACAGGCTCCTTACCTTGATCAAATCAGGCTAAGAGGCTTCGATCTCTTGCCTAATTGGTCGTATCGCTCAACCCACGGCATTTTGCCGTCATGTCGATCAAGGAATGTCGTTACCTTGATCTGTCCTGCTAGCCACTAGGGAAGCTATGTCTCCGCAACAACGTATCACGCGCATGAGGTGGATCGCAGTGGGCATGTGCTGTGCAGTCGTTCCAGCTGTGTTCACAATTGTGATGGCAGTTAATCGGGCGACGGCTCAGGTTGAGCAAGCGGCCAAAGAGGTCGTTCAAGCACCTGACGAACAAAAGTCAGCCCCTGCAGCCAAAGACGACATAGATGAAATGGTTCGTCGGATCGGTACAGCCCCTGCAGTTTCGCTTGAGAAGAATCCACACACTCGTTCAATCATGGAAGCCTTAGAAACCGGCAAGCACCCGGAAAGGCTATCGAGCCTCCATCTTCCAAAGAAGTTCAACAAAGCCAAGTACGATTTGAATCCCAAAGAGTACCTTGACGTCGTCGAGCCAGGTCGGAT
>JAIXVG010000175.1 GCA_027483145.1 Planctomyces sp. | reverse complement strand
TCGCGCGATGCTTCTGGATTTGCCGCACTTCAGGGATCGATGGATTTGATTTTGGTTACGGCGAGCGCGTCGCTGGATTGGCAAGCTTATGTGGGGCTATTGGCGCCGCGTGGGCGACTCCATTTTGTGGGTGCCGTTCCTGAGCCAGTTAGTGTGGCGGTGTTTCCGCTGCTACTCGGGCAGAAGTCGATTTCTGGTTCACCGTTGGGGAGTCCGCTCAATACGTTGAAGATGCTCGATTTTGCGGCGAGACATTCGATTCTCCCGCTGGTCGAAGAATTTCCGCTGTCGGAGATAAATGATGCACTGGCACACGTTGAAAGCGGAAAAGCTCGCTACCGGGTCGTTTTGAAAAACGACTTGGCATGACGGGGACTAAGTAGAACGCCTAAACCCCGGTAGAGCGCATGAACCCGACTGTTGACGCAGTTTGCTCGCCTAGAGCTTGAAAACGGGTTGTTGACCAAGGTGCCGTGTTATGCGTCTTCAGTCCGACTGCGGGTGAGTCTGATAACGACCAAGGTTCGCCTGCTTTCTTGGGATTGGTCGCTCGCCAAGCTGGGCGTAATGGCACGATCCATTTTTCGCAGAGATCGGCAATAGTGGCCGCATGGAACATCCAATGCTGGCCTTGACCGATTTCAAGCAATTCGACCAGCAAAACGGTTCAAGGTCGACCCGGGTACAGTCGATTTAGGCGTTACGGTTGGTAGAAACGCTACAACCGGACCACGAATTGGGTGCAGGCTGGCGAGCGCACGTGATCCTGTTTCCAAGGTGCCATCTGCCAGTATTTAGAGGGTTTGGGTGCGGTGACACAAATAACAGCGATCGCTAGGCCATGCATCTGCCAACTTGCAACGCTGCTGGCAGCCTTTGTTTTTGTGTGCCGATGTACGGTGGCCTTCGCTGATGGCCCCAAAGACTTTCCGTTACTCGATTCGCCGCTGAATCGATTCGCCAGCTTGGAAGGGGAAGTGACCGAGTCGGATGGAGCTGAAGGGGAAAGGGCAGCGGGGAAGGCTGTGCTGCCCCCTATGCCTGACGATGTTCCGAAAGAGAAGTCGGAAATCGAACTGCTGCGGGCTCGGATTGACCAACTGGAAGCGACGGAAAAGAAGCGGCAGGCGGCTGAGACCAAAGCGGCTGATAAAGAAAAAGCCAAGAAGGCCAAAGACGAGCAGACCAAAAAAGATGACCTGCTCAAATGGGAAGATGTTTCCAGTGAGCAGTGGACGGTCAAGTTGGGTGGCCACGTGCAGATGGACTACATCAACTGGGCCAATGCCGATCCGGCGATTCCGGATGCGAAAGACTATTTCGAGTTTCGTCGTTTGCGGCTGGTGGCGGACGGAACTGGATATGGCGTATACGACTTTCGGCTGCAGATGACGCTCGAACCCGAAACGGTGGGGACCAATCCACCAGGGGTGGCGACATCGCCTGAAGTGAAGGATGCTTACTTTACGATCAACGAAGTTCCGCTACTGGGACGGATTCGTATTGGTAACTTCTTCGTGCCGTTCAGTCTGGAGCAGGTGACGAACGACACGAATAACATCTTTCTGGAACGGTCGATTCCGACTCAAGGGGTGTTTGCTGCAGATCGCGAAGTGGGGATTGCTGTTTACAACTGTGTCGAAGATCAGCGGGTTTCATGGGCATCGGGTGTCTTCTTCGACAGTATTAGCGAAGCACTAAAAGAACGCATTGATGATAATCAGGGGTATCGGGCCAGTGGACGCATTTGCTGGCAGCCCTATTACGACGAGGCGTCTAACGGACGATATCTGATTCACACCGGGGCGGGGGTGCTGTTTACCAAGGATCAGGACCAGCGAGTGAGTTTTCGGGCGCGGCCGCAAGTTCGCGAAGGTCCACGCATCATTGATAGCGGGGCACTATTGGCCGATAGCTATACCACTGGAAACCTGGAGGCAGCGATTGTCTGGGGGCAGGTAACGGTTCAGGCGGAAGCCTTTTTGTCGAACGTCAACATGCTGACGGCTGGTCGCGAGACGGTACATGGGGCGTACGCGCATATCAGCTATTTCTTGACGGGCGAAAACCGCATCTTCGAACGATTTGGGCAGCACGGGGCGCAGTTTGGTCGAAATATGCCGTACACCAACGTGTTTGCGACGCCTGCAGGATGTGGCTGGGGTGGATGGGAGCTGAAAGCGCGATATTCGAACCTGGACCTGAGTAGTGTGAACGCGGGTCAATACAACGACCTGACTGCCGGTTTTAACTGGTATTGGTCGAATCGTGTGCGAATTATGTTCGACTGGATTCATCCGGTGACCAGTTCGGGGGCCGTTTATGGCAGCACGAATTCGGACCTTTTGGCGATGCGGTTCGACTACAACTGGTAAGCGATCTGCCTTGTTGTTGCAGGTTATTGTTTGGCATTACAAGGAAGTTGCCATGAGCAAGCGAGCGTGGCCGGGTTTGGCAGCGATGCTGATGATGCTGGCCTTTGTGCCAGCGGTATGGGCTGGTGACAGGCATGAGTGCTGCTGTGCACAGTGTGGGTGCGAGGTTGCGACCAAAATCTGTCGTCTGGAGAAAGACGAAAAGAAGATCACGATTACGTGCTGGGGAATTCAGGACGAAGACTTTTGTGTCGGTGGGCCTAACAGCATTGCCTGTGAGCACGAAGAATGTGCGTGTGAAGAGCCTGACCCGGCTGGCAAGGCTTGCTTCTCCCCGAAGAAATACACTTGGCGCGAATGGTACTTCAATGAATGCCCGCAGATGTTTACCAAGCGCAAGCTGATGAAGCGGACGTTCACCAAGAAGGTTCCAACCTATAAGTGGGTGGTGGAAGATTTGTGCGAAGCGTGCAAGAGCGAAACCAAGACAGCCCAACTTGACCCGGGGATTGCCGTTCCGCCACCACCGAAACTGCCTGCGGATGTAAAGATTTTGCAGGTGAGTGCAAGCGACGAAGAGGTCGAGTAGGCCTCATTGGAAAGCGTGATCGCCTGGGCAATCCTTCCTGTCACCTAAAAAGACTGGTCGTATCGAGACACGGGATCAAATGAAGACGCTGGTTGAAATGAAGATACTGGCGAAGCCAGTGGCACACGGATAGAGGCACATAAAGATAAGACGTTATCCGTGTGAGGCACTCCACTAGACGGCCGACCGATCTTGGACAATTCAGCTGGGCAATAGCTCGCTAATGGGGGAGCCGAAGGGGAGAATGGGCATGGGGCGGCCGCGGTGGTCGGGGAAAGACCATTCGGGGTCGATCCCCAGGTGGCGATAAACGGTGGCCCACAAATCACTGGGGGTGAGAGGGCGGTCCTTGGGGTGCTCGCCTTTGGCGTTGGTCGATCCGACGACCTGGCCCGTTTGCATACCGCCGCCTGAAATCAGCATCGACATCGACTGGGGCCAGTGGTCACGGCCAGGTTGATGGACGCCGGTTTGCGTTCCAATTTGTGATTCGAGCCGTGGCGTTCGCCCGAATTCGCCGGTGACGACCAGCATGACTTTCTTGTCGAGGCCACGAGCGTAGATGTCTTCGATGAGAGCGGTGACCGCCTGATCGTAGATCGGAAGGCGGACCCGCAGGTCATCGTAGATATGGCAATTCACCGAGTGCGAATCCCAGTTATAGGTCCCTTGCTTCAGACTAGGGACGCCCGACTGGTAGGGGTTCTCCATCAGAATTGTGACGAAGCTGACGCCTGCTTCGACCATGCGGCGGGCCATGAGGGCGCGGGCGCCCCAGACATGCTGGCCATACCGGGCACGAGTTTCTGGTGCTTCAAGACTTAAGTCGAATGCCTTGCGTGCTGCATCGCTGGTGAGCATCGAGAGGGCTTTGGCATTGAACTGATCGATCGAGTGCATGCCCCCGGTCTGGTCTGCTTCACGGCGGAACTTATCGAAGCTTTGCAAGAGGCGTGCCCGGTCATCGAGCCGCCCGCTCACTTCGGCGATGGGGGAGATGTTAGGAATAGAGAAGTTTTGGGCGAGGGGATCGCCAGGTACCTCAAACGCAGTGTAGCTGGAACCAAGGTAGGCGGCCCCGAAGGCAAAGACATCGGGACCCTGGCGGCCGTTATCAACCAACGAAAGATAGTTTGGGAGGCCAATGCTTTTGTGCTCGCGGCATTTGGCGGTCACGCAGCCGGCCATGGGAGAATCGTTGACAGTATCGACCGGGGTGCGGGGAACACGGCCTGTTAAGAATCGCTTATGACCGCCGCCATGATCAGCGAAGTCGTGAGCGATGGAGCGGACCAGATTGAACTTATCGGCGCACTTGGCATGCAGTGGCAAAAGCTCGCTAACACTAACCCCGGGTGCAACCGTGGAAATGGGTTTCAATTCACCACGGTACTCGGCTGGAGCATCGGGTTTCAGGTCGTACATATCGAGGTGAGGTGGCCCACCAGGGAGCCAGACGAAGATGACGCTAGTGTCGTCACGCTGCGACTTCAATCGACCTGTTTCGCTCGCCTGAGCTTTAAGGCGCATGACGTCGGCGAGAGTCAGGCCGCCCAGACCTAGCGTTCCTGCACGCAAAAACTCGCGGCGGGTCGCGGGGCCGGAACAAAGGCGAGGAGTTGCCATAGCGAGTTCTTTCAAGCAACAGAATTGAGCAAGTAGCGAGGACTGGAGATGCGACCGGTGGTCGATAAGCGGAATTAGCGGGGCTGCAAGCCGTTCCAACCTGCGGAGTAGGGAGGCTTGAGGTCGAGGGGGAAGAACTGCGGCGCGGTAGGATAATTAGGCGTTCCTTAGTATCGGCCGCTCGACGGAACGCGTCAACTGCTTTTGATGATTTGTGCGGGCGGGATCGGGGGAGTGCTGCCGGTGAGTCGGAATGAGCCGTGGGTGTGGTGGAAGTTTGTCCTAAACGAATGGGGAATAAGGACTTACCCTGTTGTTTCGAGCGGACGGAGTGGTGAGATTGAGGAGCCAGGGAGAATCCAGACGCCTGGAAACGGGCACAAAAGAACAGTAACGTTTGGTTGGGTATGGGAACGGCGAATCGGGCGTTGAGGTGCTAGCAGACTGGAAGAGGATGGATTGGCTCGCGTGGTTTAACGTTTTTGAAGCGTGCCTGTGGGTCTTTTGTGGGGGCGTCTCGGTCTCGATGGGCTGGCCCTATCCGGGGAGGTATCGAACGCCTGCTTTGATAGCCGGGGTGTTGTTTGTGCTGTTTGCGGTTTCGGAAGTGATTGAGGTTCGGACGGGGGCGTGGTGGATTCCCTGGTGGCTGGCGGTCTACAAGGGGGTCATCATTGCATGCTTGATTGCGACTTGCGTGGTGGTTGTGGTGAGACAAAAGCGACGAAGGGAGAGGGTGGACAACGGGGGAGCAGGAGAATCGTCTGCTACGGAGTGAGAGGGCTTCAATCAGATTGTAGTAGCCAAGCAATTGGTCTTTGTCAAACAACAACTGATCTGTTACCGAAGAAGCTCTCTCAACGTGCTGGACTGTTTCGCTGAAAACCACCGTCGAGAAGATTACCAGGAGTTGAATCACCGCAGATGACGCAGATTTTCGCAGATGATGCGACTTGGACACCTGCTTTATCTGGTCTTATCTGCGCCGATCTGCTCAATCTGCGGTTTGTTGTCTGTCGCTAATTGGAGTCGTCTGGCAATCGGTCTTTGTCGGTTGACAGCTTTCTTGTTGCAGTGAAGCTCATTCAAGGAGTAGAGCTGAGAGACTGATAGTTACCGCTGGGAAGAATACCGGGAGTTGAATAACCGCAGATGACGCAGATTTTCGCAGATGATGCGACTTGGAAACCTGCTTCTCTGGTCTTATCTGCGCCGATCTGCTTAATCTGCGGTTTGTTGTCTGTTGCTGATTGGAGTCGTCTGGCGGTCGGTCTTTGTCCGTTGGCAGCTCTTTTGTTGCAGTGAAGCTCTTTTAAGGAGTGGGCTGTGAGGCTGTTAATTGACGATGGGCGAAACAGTAGGTCAGGCCACCCGGAGTTGGCCAGAGACTTCTTCTGATCGAAGCGATCGATGACAATGTGGCGATTGACAGACTTGAATTCGAGGAACCCGACGATTGGCATCGTTGGCTCGGAAAGCGAATACCGTTAAGCGACAGGCACACATGACACCGGTTCTTGTTAGTCTTCCGCCACAGCGCTGGTTGGGAATTGTGAAGCAGATTTCGCACAGCTCACATGCAGCGGCTGGCGAGGCGATTGGTGCTCACTGGTCGCGATTTAAGCAATACCAGGTGCTGGATCGTATTCCTGGTCAGACGGCTGAAGGGGCTTTTAACGCCGTCTACTTTCAGTTCGTGAAGGCTGACGCCGAGACGGGAAGGCCGTTTGGTTATTCGCTGCTGCTGGGGGCTGAGGTGGAAGAGGAAGCACCGGTTCCCAAGGGATTTGAAGCGATTACCGGTTTGGGGGGAGACTACTTGATGTTCGAACCGGCAGGGATGGAACCGGCTGCTATTCAACAGGCATGGGAAGCGATTGACGCTTACTTCGCTCAACAGACCGAATATCGACGCACGCATGCCTTTGACATCGAACGCTATGACCCGCATAAGCCGCAGCCGCTGAAGATATTTGTTGGGGTGGAACGAGCCGGATTGTAAGTCTACCCTGGTGATTGGGCAGCTCGACTGATACCGAAAACAGATCTTGTTATTGCGCGAGACTCGATATCGCACAAAAACGGTTCCTGACACCTTTATGTCATTTGGGCTTGGTGTGGTGCGAGGAGCCGTCGAAGGAAAGAAGGGTTGGTTTTTCGTCGCAGATTGTTTCGAGGTGGACGGGTCTGGCCCAGAGGCGATGGAGGTTTTGCAGGGTGTCACGAGCGTAGTCTTGCTTGAGTTCGATTCCGGTGAACTGATGGGTGAGATGGAGT
>JAIXVG010000458.1 GCA_027483145.1 Planctomyces sp. | reverse complement strand
TTTGCTATTTGACGTAGGCTGTTAGTCTAGCCTATTCGCTGGGTGGCACCGGTAGGCTCTAAAGCGAGCCAACCGGTGCCACCCAGCGGAGCCTTCGACCTTAGAAATCAGTAGCAAGGAGCGGGCGAATGAACATAGAAAATGTTGCTCAACGTCTGGGAGGAATTTGCCCCGCTGGGCTTGGAGGCTTCACTCCATTGAGTGACGCAGAAATGGAAGAATTGGAGCGGCAAATTGGTGCCCGACTGCCAATCCAATATCGCTTGATAGTTGGCAGATTTGGAGCATTCACATTTAATGGACGATCCGAACAAAATTCATATGTGTACTTTCGATCGCTTGAGTCGCTTCCAGAATATATTTCTTCCCAACGACACCTCGCTTATTTTGATTTTTTTTACGGGGTGACTCGAGAGCGCGGTCCGTCTGGATTGCAACAACAAATCAATCTCTTTGCGGACCGAGTTCCTACGACGATGATACCAATCGCGAGTGACGGTGGGGCTGGGCAAATCTGTCTCGGTATCAAGGGCGATGATGTCGGCAAGGTGTTTTATTGGGATATGGCAAACGAACCACTCGACGAGGAAACCTACCAAGAGGATTTTGGAGAGCCGATGCCACCTGAGGCAAAACGGCAAAATGTTTACCTTATCGCGGAGTCGTTTGACGAGTTTCTAGACCAGATGATTACCGGTCCGGTTGAAGATCGATGACAGCACCGCATCTATTTGGCAGACCATGCGACGGCTCGTCTGACTAAATGCAATGGAATACAAGGGCCAAGGGCTGGAATAGTCTAGTCTAGCAGGTCCGGTATCACCGGCCTATTTGCGGGTTGTCTGGGTCATGTCAGGAAATTGGGGTCGATTAGCTTGGTCACCCCAGTTTGCTGGATAAACACCAGCGGAAACCCAGCGATAAAAACTTGGCCAAGGCCAGAGGGACGGGTGACTCACGTAGCCATGCTTCACTGGATTAAAGTGAATATAGCCCGAGTGATTTTCGAAGTCGTCTTCGTCTTCAAGTGTATACTCCTAATACTTGGGCTGCCAAATACCACCGCGGCCATCTTTGTGACGACCTTCGGTGACTGGTTGCTCTGTGCCCCCGTGAGCAAGCCAGCGTTTAGTAAACTCTCGTTTCATTTGACCCCAACAACCAGGATAGTCTGCATCGCCACGGGGTAGAGTCCAAGTAGCGTGCAGATGAACTGGCAGAAGAACGATCGCATTCAGTTGGAACGGATGGTCTTGCTGGCATTGTCGCAGCACTTCCCCAAGCAGTCTGCGTGCAACTTCGGACGAAAACAGCGGATACCGCCGTTCGGTAACGACCGTAAAGAAGAATGTCCCGCCAAGTCCATGTGATCATCGCCAGTTGGGCATGGCGACAAGCTTGGCCAAACGGTCGTCACAGGTCAAGCACCGGTCATGAGCCAAGCAGGGACTCGCCGCGTTCTGACATTCACAAACGTGTTGCAGTAACGCACTACCGTTGTTCTAAGCGACGACATCTTTTACCACGTTGCCGTGGACGTCGGTTAAACGGAAGTCGCGGCCGGCGTGGCGGAACGTGAGACGCTTGTGGTCTAAACCTAAGAGGTGCAGCAGCGTGGCGTGCAGGTCGTGCACATGCACCTTGTTGTGCTGGGCGAAGAAACCAAAGTCATCGGTTGCGCCATAGTGGAATCCCCCTTTGACTCCACCCCCAGCCATCCAAACGGTGAACCCCTCTGGATTGTGGTCCCGACCATCGGTTGTTCCCTGTGCAGTCGGGGTGCGGCCGAACTCTCCCGACCATAGCACCAGGGTGTCATCCAATAAGCCCCGCGCTGCCAAGTCGGCTAGTAGCCCGGCAATCGGGCGATCGACTTCGCGGGCATTCTTCTCGTGACCTTTCTTCAGGTCACCATGTTGATCCCATTGAACCAGTCCATCGCTATGCGAAACCTGCACGAATCTCACTCCGCGCTCGGCAAACCGTCGGGCCAAAAGGCATTGCCGACCAAATGGGGCTGTCGTTGGGTCATCCAGCCCATAAAGCTTCTGGGTCTCAGCGGTCTCTCCTGAAATGTCTTCGATGGCTGGTAACTCTGCCTGCATCCGGAAGGCCAGTTCGAACGAGTTGATCCGCCCTTCGAGAGCCAGATTGGGTCCTGTCTCGGCCAGATGCTGCTGATTCAATTGGTTTAGAAAGTCGAGCTGCTTTCGCTGAGCCGTGACTGAAGTGCCAGCAGCGTTCTCGATGAACTTGACCCGGGCCTTCTCGACGGGAGTGCTGGCATTCCCCAGTGGTGTTCCTTGAAAGGCGGCTGGTAGGAATGCGGATCCCCAATTGTTGGCCCCGCCGTGGGCCAGTGTGGGGCAAATGGTGATGAAGCCAGGGAGATTCTGATTCTCGGTCCCCAGGCCATAAGTGACCCACGACCCCATCGAGGGTCTGACGAACGTATCGCTACCGGTATGTAGCTTTAGCAGCGCTCCACCATGAGCAGGGTTTGTCCCATGCAGTGAGTGGATGAAGCACATTTTGTCGACATGCTGTGCAACGTTCGGGAATAGTTCGCTAACCCACGAGCCACTTTCACCGTACTGGGTGAAACTCCAGGGGCTTTTGAGCAGATTTCCAGTTTGGGCAAACTGAATTCGAGGCTTCTCGAGTGGATAGGGTTTGCCATCCTGTTCAGCGAGCAAGGGTTTGTAGTCGAACGTATCGACTTGCGACGGACCGCCTTTCATCAACAGGAAAATGATTCGCTTGGCCCGCATGGGGAAGTGCGACTCGCGAGCCAATAGCGGATTGGTCGGGTCGGGCTGACTGGTTGTCGCTGCTTTGTCTGCGGCTTGCGCATCACCCAGTAAGCCCGCCAATGCCAACCCGCCGAACCCCAGAGCCGACTGCTCCAGCATGGTTCGTCGCGGGAGTTGAGTGGTCAGCCAGGCTGGTAAAGAGCGTTGTCCGAAGAAAGGGAAATTGGACATGGCGGTTCTCCGGCAGATAGACACATCAACTCAATGGCGTGACTGCTTCATCTCACTCAGCGGCGTTAGCGGTAGTACAAAAACTCGTTGGATGCGAGAACCGCTTGGCATAACAGGGCCAATGGACTGGGGTGCGGGGCATTTGCGGCACTGGTACTGGCAGCCGGGGTCTCCAGGGCGGTGGCCTGTACCTGACTGATAAACTCTGCTGCGGCTGCTTGCTCGGCTGATGTTGGCTGGCGGCCAAGGGCGCGGAGAAATAGTTGATCGAGCTGTCTGGTCAAGTTGGCCGGACTCTGTTGCTCGATACTCGCTGCCAGAGCGGTTGCCGCTTCGATGATGACTGCCCCATTCAGCATAAAGAGGGCTTGCGGCGCAACGACAGTGCTATCGCGATTACCGCTGACAACAGCCGAGTCGGAATAGTCGTACAATGAAAAAAGGTCGTAATGATTGTTGCGAATGACAGGCAAGTAAATCGAGCGGCGGCGGGTATCGTACTTGGTCTTATCGATTGAAGTGTGGTCGAAGACATGCTCACGATTTTTGGTCGTCAGCATACTGCCCCCCATTGTCTCATCGAGCAAGCCTCCCGCTTGTAACAGGCAATCGCGAATTGATTCGGCTGGCAGGCGTTGCAGATTCATGCGACCCCACAGGCGATTCTCGGGATCGAGATGGGCTAGCTCTGGTCGATCGGTCGATGCTTGCCGGTAAGTGCGAGAACTCAAAATCAGCCGGTGCAACTGCTTTACGTTCCAGCCGCTGGCAATGAAGCGGGCCGTCAGCCAATCTAATAGCTCAGGGTGAGAAGGGGGTTCACCCAGGCGGCCGAAGTTATCAACCGAACGAACCAGCCCGGTTCCAAAATGCCACCGCCAGACTCGATTGACGAAGACGCGAGCCGTGAGCGGATTGGAAGGTGATGTGACCCATTCTGCCAGTTGCAGGCGGCCACTTTGCTCGGCTGGTATGGATGGAGCGAATGAATTAAGGACCTGCGGAAACCCGCGGTCGATCGTGCGGCCCAGCGAAAGGTGACTGCCGCGGACATGAATTGGCAGATTGGCCGGGACTGCCTCAGCGAGGCCCATCACGGCTGCCGGTTCAGGAGGATTCTTTTTGAGCTGTTCGAGTTTTTCGCGCAGGGCCTTTAGCTCGGCTGCTAGTTCAGGTGGAAAGAGTGACTCGCTGTTTTCCGGTAATTGGCCATTTTCGCCCTGCTGAGCCAAGAGCTGTTTTTGGCCTGCTTCTACCAAGGCTTCAATCGTGGCTGTTTGCCGTTCGACTTCAGACTGGTGAGCAGCTTGCTTTGCCTTGTCGGCCTCGTCGGGAATGAGATGCTCATTCCATTTGGCCATCCGCTTAAAGGTTTCCATCGAGCGCGTACTTTTGAAGACCCCCGCGATGGCGTAGTAGTCGGTCGTTGGAAGAGGATCGAACTTGTGATCATGACAGCGGGCACAGCCTAACGTCAGGCCTAAGACGGCTCGCCCGAATGTGTCTAGCTGTTCATCGATGATGTCCATTTCCAGCTTCTGCTCATCAACTTCGGCCAACTGCTTCGGCCCAAAAAGAAGCATTCCGGTAGCAGTGAGTTGAGCGTGTCGCTGAGCTTGATCGGAGTAGGGGAGTAAGTCGCCAGCCAATTGCTCGACCAGAAACTGGCTATAAGGTTTGTTCGAATTGAAAGCATGAATGACATAGTCGCGATAGCGCCAGGCATTACCGTGCGAAATGTTTTCGTCGGCCCCGTTCGAGTCGGCATATCGCACGACATTTAACCAATGTCGTGCCCAATGTTCTCCATAGTGCGGGGACTCTAACAGGCGATCGATCACGCGATTGGTTGCATCAGGCGAGTCATCGGCTGCAAACGATTCAATCTCTTGTGGAGTCGGTAGTAGCCCAGTCAGGGTAAGGGTGACCCGCCGCAACCAGACCGGCTTCGAGGCGGCCGGTGATGGGAAAAGTCGGGCTGCTTCGAGTTTGGCCAATATGAATTGATCGAGTGGCGTTAATGGCCAGCGCGTATCGGCGACAGCTGGGGGAACCGGGTCGGAGATTGGACGAAACGACCAGAACTCTTTGCCAGCAGCGATGGCTGCCTCATCAACTTGTTTTTGGGGCGCGATAACGGTTGAGGTCTCGGGCAGCGGGGCGCCCGATTGAATCCACCGCGCCAGCAGGTTCACTTCTGCCGGAGAGAGCCGGTTCGCCTCATCTGGTGGCATGCGGAGGGCTTCATCCTTGTAGCGAGCTGCAATGAATAGCAAGCTGCGTTCAGGTGCGCCGGCAATGATGGTGTTTCCCGAGACGCCACCCGCAACCAGACCGGCTGGCGTATCGAGGCGCAGACTGCCTTCTTGGAGTTGCTCGCCATGGCACTCGGCACAACGTGCAATCAATAGCGGCCGGATGTGACGTTCGTAGTCGTCGACCGTCAGCGGCTGTTCGAGGGGAGCTTGCGGAAGCGGCGGATCAATTGGTGCGGCTGATTCATCAGCGCTGGCAACAGATGCTAAAAACAAGAGGGCGGTCACGCGGCAAAATAGCCAACACTGCCTCAACGGGTTGAGAAAAGTTCGTAACAAAGTTGAAGGCACCTTGTCCGGAGAGGGTGTCGAGGAGCCAGGCGGGCGATGGCGAAAGGTCGGGCGAGGATTCATAAGTGTACACCGATTGATGCGAGTGAAGCAAGTTTTGTTGATCGCGGTGTATTTGTGATGATCCGGATAGCAGGTAAGCGGAATGGGGTTTGTGTTTGGTGCAAGGGTGATGGTGGTATAGGGTTGCAGCAAGTTGATCGTTAACAAAGACCAACGTGGCAGGCCCGGCGGGGAGGTTCTGGATTGGTGATGCATGTTCGATTTCCTGGGCTAAAGAGCGACTTTTTTGTTGAACGGCGGCCGGAGAA
>JAIXVG010000120.1 GCA_027483145.1 Planctomyces sp. | reverse complement strand
GACATTCCAGACAATGCGACACCAGAATAGGAACGATCTGCTTGTCGAAGTCGATCGCTTGAGCGTGGACTGGCCGAAGCTGCCAGCTTGCGATCAGGCAAACGACAGTGCTGAGCAATACGCGCTGGGCAGAGTGAAACTGGCCGTTGTTCATGGTTATCTCTGGTCCGTAGAACCGGCTTCTAACCGGTCGTTCTTTCGGCAAAGTCGGCAGGCCTGGAACCGGTCGAACGATTTTGCCCATCTCATGACAACAGATTGCGACGTGCGCGGGCCGCGGCATCGATGCACCATCCACCAACTTCGGTGAAACGTTTTTGTGGCAATCGTTTCGTCGGTGACATAACGGTGATCGCCCCCACAGGACGTTGATATGCATCCAGGATCGGTGCCGCGACACAGCGAATGCCTTCAATCCCTTCTTCCCAGTCTTCGGCGTAGCCACGTTGCCTCGTTCGGGCGAGATCATCCCATAGCGCTGCGCGAGTCGCTTTGGTGTTTTCTGTGAACGGCTTTAATTGGACGGCGGCTAACCACTGTTCCAGCTCTGCCTCTGAAAGTGATGCCAGAATCGCCTTTCCCGGAGCACACGAGTAAAGCGGAATCTGCATCCCAACCCGCCCCATGACCTGGACCGCTTCGAGCCCCGAGACCTGCTCGAGTACCAGCCCTTTGTTTCCAGCGCGGATCATCAGCTGCACGGTCTCGCGGGATTGATCGCGCAGCCACTGCATGGCCGCATGCGAACTAAGCACCAGACTTTTGTCCATCGACCTTGGTTGGCAACTTTCGATCAAGCGACTAGTCAGAACATAACGCCGATCGTCTTCGTTGCGAATCATGTAGCCGAGCGTGACCAGCGTACTAAGCACCCGATAGACCAGATTTGCCGAACATCCTGTCTGCTGTACTACTTCGGCCTGAGTCAGCCCGGTCGATGTGCTACCGACGGCTTCGATCACAGCGATCGTCTTGGCAACCGTCGGGGCAGGGAGATCGACGTCGACTTCGCTTGATTGCATTGCCGCTGAGGTCATCGAATGTGGCCTTCCGCCGTGAGGCTGAATTTCTAAATGCAAACCGAATTCTACAGGTAGACGTGATGAGAAGGCCAGTCAAGTTGGCTCAGGTAGCGTGTTCCGGTCGAGGACTCAATGCGGGTAACCGGCTTTCGCATGGAGAACGAACCTTCTGTACAGTCCGGGCCAACCTGTGGCACCCGCAGAGTGTCCTGACCAAACGCAGCATGCCAACCCGCCCGCAGCCCTTACAAAACGTTACCTATTCAACCCCGGTTGACCCAAAACTCGTAGAACGAGTCAGATGCAATCGCGCCGTTACCAAGTGGCGGGGTGAATCTCTCGCCAAGTTCCCCAATATCCCGAACTGGGGACTACTGCCGTCCCCCACTTCTGAGCAGACGCTCATTTCCGGCAAGAACTGCTGAATTGAGTGTAAGGATTCGATTTACCGATACTCCAAACCGTTTCCGCTGCCGTAAGATCATAGAGGATGGCATGTGGAACGGATCGGGAACGCCCACCCCCTCAACGGAGAGCAGTCTCGCACGCTGAGCGATGTTTGCTTGAGGCAACGGCAGGTTGCAGTTTGCCTCGGTGCATCAAACGTGTTTCGAAGCGAATCTCCTGCAACTGGTTGATTCGGCCACCACCCCCTTCAAGACCCGGTCGGCGTGAAACGAATTGGCTGAAAACCACAGATCGCCATTCTGTTATAGGGTCTTGAAACCACTTCTCTGAACCAGACTCAATTTCTAGGCTGGGGTGAATTCCCAGGGAGCTGCCAAATGGCAATCAAGTTGTTAAGCCAATTGCGAAGCAGTCGCTGGTGGTCAAAAGCAGCCATTGCTGCAGGTATTGCTGCAGCGCTAACCGGACCAGCACCAGTCTGGGCTAATCATGGGCACGGCGGCGGGGGCCACCATGGAGGTGGCCATATGGGAGGCGGGGGCCATATGGGTGGCGGCCAACATGGCGGAGGCCACATCGGCGGAGGAGCGCCGGCCCACCACTTTTCGGGTGGGGGACACCACTACGGCGGCGTGCAGCATGTTGCGCCGCAAGTCCATCACCATTCTCCCCAGCAGTTTCATCAAGGGGCAATTCACCACGCACCAACAGTGATTCAGCAGGGCCCTGTAGGAGGCCAGATTCACCACGGCGGCCAGGTGCATCATGGTCACCAGATTCCCAACGGCCAGGTTGGAGTCGTTCACCATGGTGGACATCACCACCTGGGTGGCACAACTCGTGCCCCCATCACTTCCCAACCAACCGTCCAACACTTAGCCCACCACGCTGGTCATCATCATGCACCGGCCATGAATAATGGCTTGGGTGGAGGCCATTTGCATGGTCACCACGCTGGCCCAGTGGCTGGAGTCAATAACCACACTGTCCATCATTCCCCATTGAACCCTGGTCATACAGGACATCATGGTCACGTGGGTGCAGGCCAGACCCTTTCCGGTGGTAGGATTGGCTTAAATCACCACGGGCACCACCACGGGGGTGTGGGAGCTGTTTCCCCTGGCGGACCGCTTGGTGGTGTTTCCGGTCACCATCATCATTGGCACCACGGCAATTGGAACGGCTCCCCTCACCGCTCGTTCTATTGGGGTGGGCTGGGAGGTTTTGGACTAGGTTATGGTCTGGGCTATTACTCGGGAAGTGGATACGGGTATGGTCGCCCCTACGGCGGATGGGGATATGGTGGCTACGGATATCGAGGTTTTGCTCGCCCCTATCGCTATGGCTATTACGGTGGGTACTCGAACCCATTCTGTGTCAACGTGGTTCCCCAATACGTTTACCTTAACTATGCCCAGCCCATCTACATGATGGCTACTCCCGTTGTTGCCACCCCGTTGATGGCCGCGACCGATCCGAACGTCGTTGCATCTGCGGCTGTGGCGGCTGTGCAAGCCCCCAATACTGTGCCAGCTTCCAATGCTGCTCCCTCGCCAGTTTCCCCCCAGGCAATCGCCAAGTTCGATACGGCTCGGCAGCGGTTCCGAGACGCCGACTACGCCGGTGCGCTGGTTGAAATGGACGCAGCATTGGCACTGGCCCCGACCGATGCTGTGATGCATGAGTTTCGCGCTCTGGTTCTGTTTGCCCAAGGGGACTATCAGAACTCGGCTGCGACCATCTATGCGGTGCTGGCGGCTGGGCCAGGTTGGAACTGGGAAACAATGGCTCGACTGTATGGCTCGGTTTCAACGTACACCGACCAGTTGCGGCTTCTGGAAAAGTATGTGGCAGATCACCCCGATTCATCCGATGGACGATTTTTGATTGGCTATCACTACTTGACCTGTGGGCATACAGAGGCGGCAGCCAATCAGTTCTTGAAAGTGAACTCGCTGATTCCGACCGATTCGCTCACGCGTCAATTGTTGAAATCGCTGGGGAAAGAGGTACCAGATCTCCCAGCGGATACCCCAGCAGCGTCTGGTAGTGATACCAATGCAGCACCTGTCAGTCCTGCTCCAGCCGCGAGCGAAACGCTGGCCTTACCCCCTGCTTCCGCAACAACCCCTGATACATCAGTTGATGCTGGCCAGCCGTTAACCATGGCTGATTTGAAGGGAAGCTTTGCCGCCAAGGGGGAAGATGGATCGATGTTTGGGCTGGATCTTAACGACGGGAATCAGTTTGTCTGGAAGTTTGGCCCGGCAGAGAAGCGTCAAGAGATCAAGGGGAGCTATCAGCTCGAAGGGAAGATTCTAGTCCTGGAGAATGCTGAAACCGGAACGATGGCAGCCAAGGTGACGCCTATCGCGAATGGTTTTCAGTTTCGCCTCCTTGATACCCCTGCTGGCGACGCCGGTTTGAAGTTTACGCGTCCTTAGGTGTTCTCGAAAGGTACTTCGCTTCGTTGGATTGAGAAGTTTATCCAACAAGCGAACGACCTCTGTCCGCGTGCCCAGTGGCGGCGCAGTACCCGTTTCGAACGTGACATTCAATCAGCGGGTGCAATGCTGACCATTTTGGTAAGCATTGCACCCGCTGACTATTTACAGCACATGAATTCGGCCACCCCGGCGATGTCAGTTGGCAGGCTGTTGTGCAGCGGCTCGCCATAAAGACTAGAATTCGCGAAGGGTAATAACCAACTTCTTCGTGTCGCTTAGATTCTCGATGCATCAACCTGTTGCTGTCTGGCTGATTAAACGGGATGCCCGGCTGGGCGATAATGCTTGCCTGGCTGAGGCGAAGCGGTTGGGCCTCGAGGTGCTGCCGCTGTTTTGTTTCGAGCCGACACTGCTGGCGGCTAATGACACTTCCGAAATGCACATTCAGGCCCAATGGCAGGGAGTGAGTGGATTGCGAGCCGCTCTGCGGCGGCAAGGGGCTGACGTCGTCATCGCGCATGGGGAGGTTGTCGATAAGCTAGCCAAGCTGCATGCGCTGGTCCCATTTTCCCATTTAATGACGCATGAGGAGATAGGAAACGATCTGACGTATCGACGCGACCAGGCGATTGCGGCCTGGTGCAGAACTCACCAGGTTCAGTATCAGGAGTTTCCTCAGTCGAGTGTGCGGCGGGGCGGGGTGAATCGCGACCGATTGCAGCAGGTGTGGAAGAATCGCATTGCGCTAGTGCCCCCGCTTCCCACTGGGTCCATTGATCAGTCGAGCGACTTGAGAAACCTGGCTGCGCAGACAACGTTTCCCAGGATGGCAGCGCTACGGCCCAATCGAAACTGGCAGCCGGTCAGTGAGGCTGACGCACAGGCGACACTAGCCGAGTTCTTGCAGGAGCGCGGGGTGCGGTATCGTGGAGGGATCAGCTCTCCAAACACTGCAATGACGGCTGGTTCGCGGTTGAGCGTTCACCTCGCATGGGGAACGGTGACCACTCGGCAGGTTTGGCATGCAGTTCAAGCACGGCTGGCAGCACTTGATCCCGATGATCCACACACGGCTCGCTGGAGAAAGAGCCTTAGCGCTTTTGTGAGTCGCTTGCACTGGCGCGATCACTTCGCTCAGCGATTAGAGTCGGAACCCGAGCTCGAGTTTCGCAGTATCCATCCTGCGTTTCGGAATCTTCCCTATGAGGACGACCATCAGCTTTATCTCGCTTGGTGTGAAGGGAGAACGGGCTATCCGCTAGTCGATGCCGTCATGCGATGCCTGGCAACAACGGGATTTATCAACTTTCGCATGCGGGCCATGGTGGTGAGCTTTGCCTGCCATGTGCTGCACCTGGATTGGCGGATGATTCATCCACACCTCGCTCGTGTTTTCCGTGACTATGATCCGGGGATTCATCTGAACCAGTTGCAGATGCAAGCGGGTGTGGTCGGCTGGAATGCAATTCGGGTCTACAACCCGACAAAACAACTGGCTGATTGGGATGCCAATTGCCAATTCGTTAAACAATGGGTCCCCGAACTGCGAGCAGTCTCGCCAGAGACGATTCTTCAAGGTGAGGACTTGCCGCACTATCCAGAGCGGGTGGTTCCTTTTGCCCCACGGGCGAAACAAATGATCGATGCGCTGTATGCAATCCGCAAAATGGAAGAGACAAAGTTGCTGACGCCGGCAGTTTATCGGAAGCATGGTTCTAGAAAGAAAGAGCAAGTCTTTCGGCCGAAGCGTACGAGTAAGAAGGGGGCTACGCGACCAATCAAGCCTCCAGCGCCAGGTTTATTTGACCTATTGGAGGATGAATAAGTAGATTGAACTGTGGGCTCGCAGCGGCTGGCAGCCAGGTCAGGTCACTGACGTATGGCAGCGAACAAGCCCGAAAACCGCCGGACAGCTAGTAATCAAACTGGACGAGAAAGACCCCTTGCACAAAATCTGCTGTCCAAAACAGTCAAGATTGTAACTGTCGCCTGCTTGATCTCGTTCTTCAACCAACCTACATGGCGATAGCGCTTTAAATTCCACCCGGAACAATCTCTTTCTTCAAAGACCGTTCCCGCATTACGCCGATCACGTCTTCATCACGGTTGGTTTAGAAGTCTCTTTATGAATGCCGTAGAAAATGGCGTACATGACCGGCATCACCAGCATGGTCAGTACGCACGCGAATGAGAGGCCAAACATAATGCAGGCTGCCATGGCAGCGAAAAACGGGTCTTTCGTCAGGGGAATCATTCCCAGCACAGTTGTAATAGCCACCATCAGCACAGGGCGCAGCTTGCTGACACCTCCGTCGAGAATGGCATCGTAGGGTGACATCCCCTCTTCGCGGGCTGTATGAATGCGGCTAAGCACAATGATCGAGTTCTTAATCTGCTCTCCGGCCAAACTAAGGACGCCCAATAGCGCCATGAATCCGAACGGCTGGCCCGTAATCAGCAGGCCTGCCGTCACCCCAATCAGGGCCAGCGGCACAATTGTCCAGACTAGCAGCGTCTGGCGGATCGAATTAAACAGACAGACCACAATAAACACCATTATGACCAGCGCCAGCGGCAATGGGCGAACCAGAGCGGCCCGGGCATCGTTCGAATCTTCGAACTCGCCACCCCAAGTCATCGAATAGCCGGGCGGCAGTGGAATCGATTCCACTTTCGACCGCACACGCTGAAACAATTGGCTGGGCAAACCCGTACGGGGATCGGCGTGAACCGTAATTGTTTCCCGCCTGTTACGCCGGTGAACAATTGGGTCTTCCCATTCCAGATGCGTACCCGATACGACCTGGCTGAGAGGGATCATGCGGCTGGCGACCGGGCTCCAGATTTGCATGCTTTCTATGGCCGCGACGTTACTTCGCTCGTAATACGGTGGTCGAGCAATAACAGGCAAAAGCCGCGTTTCTTGCGGAAAACTTCCGCGCCCGTTGCTTCCCGGCTCGCGATAAAAACCAACCGGCCGGCCTTCGAAACTGGTTTGGATGGCCTCGGCCACTTCAGCTCGTGTAATGCCGTTTCGCTGAGCCTGTTGCTCAAACAGGACGGGACGGATAACTAGTTCTTGTTCGCGCCAATTACTGCGGACACACAATGCGGTTGGGTCATCTCGAATGGCGTCAATGGCTGCGGCAGCCAGTTCACGAAGTTTGTCTTGGTCTGGGCCGTCAAACCGAACTTGAATGCGCCCACCGCTGCCGGGTCCAAGCAGAAACTTTTTGGCAATTGTGTTCGCATTGGGAAACTGTTCATCCAGATGTTTTTGAATGGTTCCCAGCAGACCGTTAATGGCTGATGGATCGTCTACATCGACCAGAAATTGGACGAATGCCCGGTTCTCTCGCTCGGGCGAGTAAACCAGAAGAAACCGCAGTCCGCCGCCCCCAATGAACGACGTTAAGTGTTTCACATGCGGTTGTGCCTGAATGAATTGCTCAACCTGCTGAGCAAAGGCTTCCGATTCGCGAATATGCGTGCCAGACGGAAGGAAACAATCAACCATAAACTGCGGGCGTGTTGCCGGTGGGAAGAAACTTTGGTCGACGTTCCGAAACCCCCACAAGGAAACAAAAAAGGCCGCAACCGAGATCCCAACGACGGGCCACCGATGTTTCAGACAGAGTTCGAGCATGTGGCGATATGACTGAAAGAAGAATCCATCGTAAGGATTGTTCGATTTCTGGCCACCTTTGCCGTCATTCCCGGAGTTCAGCGGAGTGAACGCCAAATAACTTAAGAGGGGTGTAAAAGTGATCGATGACACCCAGCTTAAGCTAAGCGAAATGAAGATCACCCAGAACAGCGAGTTGCAGTATTCGCCGGTGCGATCCTCCGACAAGCCAATCGCCGCAAATGCGATAATTCCAATCGCCGTTGCACCAAACAATGGCCATTGGTTCTGGGAAACAACTTCGCGGACCGCTTTCAGCTTGTCTTCACCCCCCTCAATGCGAACCTTAATTCCTTCGATCACAATGATGGCGTTGTCGGTCAGCATGCACAGGGCGATAATCAGAGCGCCCAGTGAAATGCGTTCCATGAGCAGCCCGCCGATCAGGTACATCACCAGGAATGTCGCCAGGATTGTCAGGAACAATACGGCTCCAATGATCAATCCTGTTTTTCGGCCCATCGTGATGAATAGCACGATAAACACAATGCCAACAGCCTTGGCCAGATTGAACACAAAATCATTCGTAGCAACTGTGACCGCTTCGGGCTGAAAGTTGATTTCCCCAATCTCAATCCCCAGCGGCTGATTGGCTTCCATGGCCTTCAGTTTTGCCCGCACGCCGTCACCCATCGTGACGACATTTCCGCCTTGAACAGTGGAAATCCCCAGCCCAATCGCGGCTTGCCCGTCGAACCGCAATAGCCGCCGGGGTGGGTCAAGTTCCGTCCGTTCAATCGTGGCCACGTCCCGAAGACGAAGCTGGCGTCCGGATATGTTAGAGCTAATAACAAGATCCAGCATTGCTTCGGCCGATGCGATGGCTCCTTCCGGGTCGATCGCCAGATGATCACTCCCAACGCGAATCCGGCCCCCATCAGCGGCTATATTCTTCGACTGCAGCAGTGCATAAATCTCCTGCTCGTTGATTCCCAGTTGCGCTAGCCGATGTCGCGATATTTCAAGGTACACAACCTCTTGCTGCTCGCTGAAAAGATCGACCTTCTTAACTCCGGGTACCGTCAGCAATTCCCGGCGAACGGCGTCCGCGTAACGACGGACTTCGGGTTGAGTGAATCCCGCTCCGTGAATGGCGAAAAAAACTCCATACACATCACCGAAATCATCAATGACGATCGTCCGGCCACGAGCTGCCGGAGGCAGTTGGCTTTGAACGTCGTTCACCTTGCGGCGCAGCTCGTCCCAGACCTGGGGAATCGAGAAACGATCGTACCGGTCCTGGATGACAGCCGTAATCACCGATCGGCCTCGAACCGATTCACTTTCGACTCGCAGTAATTGTCCGAGTTGCTGGCAAGCGGCCTCAATGGGATTGGTGACTTCCTGAGCCACTTCGTCCGCGCTGGCGCCAGGGTACGACGTCACAATCAACGCTTCTTTGATTGTGAACTCAGGATCTTCCAGCCGTCCCAGTCGCTGATAGGCAACAATGCCTCCCAGGAAGACGAAGAACATGGAAACAAACAATACCCGGTTATTGCGAACCGAGAATTCTCCGATGTTCATCGGGTGCTCCCTTCGCCGGTCAACGAAGCCGAATTCAGGGCGTTCCCCAAATCGCGAACTTGCATCCCTTCACGCAGAAAAGGGATGCCAGCGACGGCAATTCGGTCTCCGGGCGAAAGCCCGCTGAGCACTTCGATATCCCCCCCGATAGCACTGCCCACCTTCACTTCCCGCGAGTGGGCGACGAATGATTCGTCAATCACCCAAACAAGTTGCGGACCCTGTCCTGACTGGCTGATAGCCGCTACCGGAACAAAAATTCGGTTACCAAGAATTTGTGCCCGGCGGTAAGTGGCTTGAATTGACGCCGTCATGCCTGGCAGAACCTGGTTTCCTTCGGGCACCTGCATCGCCACACGAACGCTGAAGGTTTGCGTGGTGGTATCGGCCACTTTAGCCATCTCGCGAATCTGAACCGGGAACTCCAAGCCGGGTGCACCGCTGATGCGGGCCGTAAGCTGCACAATATCTGCGGTCAAGATATCGCTCGCCATGACGGTTTCCGGAACATCGACCAGAATTTCCACCTCATCAACATCCTGAAAGCGAACGACCGGTTCCTTAGCACGTACATTTTGACCCTGTTCTACAAAACGGCGGGCAATCACCCCGTCGTAGGGAGCCTTCAATGTGCTGTCCTGCAGATTCAGGTTCGCCTCAACGAGCTGGGCCTCCAGGCCACGCACCGCGGCCGTTTGTGCGAGAATGTCTTCTTCTCGGCCAATCGTTCCCAATGCCACGAGCTGCTGGGCCGACTGGTAGGTTTCCTGAGCCACTCGGTACGATGTCTCCGCCACGTCGTAGTCAGCCTGTGTAACAATTCGCCGCTGCTTTAGTTGAGCGATGCGGCCATATTCGGCCCGCGCATTGGCCAACTGTGCTTCGGCCGAGCGGACTTGTGCTTCGCGGCGAAGCATTTCTTCGGATCGCTCTCCCTGCATCAAGGCCGTCAACCCGGCCTTGGCCTGATCAACCTGGCTTTGGATGGTTGCGACGCGCGCCTGAAACTCATCCTGCCGTAATTGGCCAATCACTTCGCCACGTGCAACCCGCTCTCCTTCTTTGACGGGCAGGTCGACTAGAAGCCCCGACACTTGAAAAGCCAGCTCGACTCGTTTGGAAGCATCGACCTTTCCGGGAAACATGCGGGTGCGAAGGTCGCTCCCCGCCGACACAACCATCGTCTTGACCGGCCGTACTGGATTGGCGACTGCGACCACCTTCGCCGAGCAGCCGATTGCTGTCGCCAGAATCAGACCTGTCAGACATAAAGTAAGTCGCAGCCCAACTCGGACGAGCGACTGGCAGAATTGATCTGCATGGATGTTGGCGTGATGCAACATGGAGCGGGGCTCTTTAAATTAGAGTCAGAATCGCCGCCATTGCCGCAGAAGACCAACTCTGCATCGACAACGACTTGCGAGGCCGATTGTTCTGTTCAAGCCGAACGATTACGCCGAAAACCGCGCGAAATGGGAAGTCCGGTGAACGAAAAAGTGAAACTTTGACACCCAGTCGGCCACTAAATCCGAAACTGCCCGCACGGGAATTGTTTATTCGGTTGGGAGTTTCGGGTCGGGGGTTGAGAGGGGGGCTAATCCAACCGACTACCCAATTCGCTCGATGCGAATCGCGTCAGCGGTGGTGAGGCCGCCGAGGGAGTTCGACAGGCGGACGACCAGCGTATTGCCCACAATTGTCACCGTACCCAGGCTCTGGAAGATCGAGCCGCCGTCGGTGATGCCGACTGGGTTCAGTTGTTGATTGACGGTCGTGCTCAAGAGTGCTGGACCACCCGCCGTAGCCGAAACGACGAATGGGGCAGCCGTCGTGCGGTTTGCGGCCGGGCTATTCCAGGTTGCAAAGACTCGGTACTGGCCGGGGGGCAAGGCGCTGAAGCTCCAGGTGGCGGTTGCAGCGCCCGAGCTGGTGGTGCCAGCCAACCGCCGGTCGTTGCCATAGCCACCCGTGGTGGTGGACCAGGTGCCG
>JAIXVG010000003.1 GCA_027483145.1 Planctomyces sp. | reverse complement strand
GAAGTCCTTGGGTTGGTAACGAACAACTTGAAACAGCAGCGTCCCTTGCTCGTCGCAATAGTCGTAGGTCTTGTCGATGCGCGGCTTCGGGGATCGTTGTGCATTGCTATCCGGGTTCATCAGATCGCGAACGTTTATTCCCAGCGCATCGCAGATTTGATCCGGCGAACACCCAGCAAAACACTTCAGCAGGGCATGGCCTTTGTCACCTTGTGAAATCGACAAGCTTGGGTTCTTGTCCGCATGGGCAGGACATCTCGCCATCCAGCCCTTGCCACGTTTTGTTGGGGAATCGAGTTTGGAGAGAACAACATCAATTGGACTCATTCGTGCGGCCCTCCATAGCTGGTTTCGAATTCTCGCAAAGCCATTTGCGAAGAACACGGCTCGACATTAGGGCTGTGATTATGCTGCTTTGGATGTTCTACATCGGCTATCAACATTGAAGATTCCTTGTATTGAACGATGAGGGGGCAATCTGATGCGAGCACAGCCCCAGTGGGATGACCGGGGCTGTGGCACCTGGATCGCAGCGGAACGCTTTGCCGGGCATACGACCGTTTTTGTTTTAATGCGAGCCGTCAGCCTGCGTTGGGTCTGGTAGCGTTGTCCGCCAGCCATTGCTGGATTGTGGCGACGGGGTACACCCGCCTAGTTCCGGCGGGGACATAGGGAAGCCCGAGCTTTTTGAACGTCGGAACGCTGACGCTGATGGACTTCGCTGCCTCTCGCTGGTTGAGCGCGAGGCGGGGAACGTCTGGGTCTGTGGTGGGCCGAGCCGGTTCGTTCGCCGCTGGCGCCTCGGGCTTGGGGCGAGTGCGACAAGCTGGCGGGATGTGGTTGGGGTAGGGGCTAGTGGTCATGCTGTGCCCCGCTTTCAGTGTTTGCGAAAGCAGTTTGCCGCAGCTGCCACACTCTGATTTGGCCAATGCGCCAGCGACGGAGGCAGCCAAGCCTCAGCGGGGCCGGAAACTGGTTTGCCTTGACCAGCTTTGTGATTGTGCTTCGCGAACAGCGACACATGGTCGCCACCTCTGCCACTGTCAGCAAGAAGTCGTCTTGAATGTACCCAGTCTTGGGTCGCTCTATCATACCTCTACCCTTAAGGAAGGCTGCGAGTGAATCTCGCCGCACAACCTCAAGGCGTAAGCTTTGGCCTTACTAGATGGCTTACTCAGTAAGGTTTGGCCTTACTGGGGGTTTTTTCTGTAAATTGCTTCCCCGGTTGCGGTCGCCACGGACGTTTCCAGGTGTTTGGCCAATTCTGGAAACCCGTTGTCTATAAGTTTCTTTCTCGCGTCTCGCATCGCATCGAGAATCCTGCAGCGTTGGTTATAAAAAGGGTCGTTTCGCGGCTGACCATTCAGGCCGGCATTTTCCGTTATGTAGTCCTCATATTGTTGTTTTTCGAATTGAAGCTGGTCCTTCGTATCGAAGTCGACTTCTTCGGAAGCCAGCTGGTCATCGATAACTCGAATCATCTGCCGGGTCTCCTTCAGCGATTGGCCATCCGCAAACTCCTTTGAACTGGAACTCTGAGGTATGGGAATCCCCTCCAGTTCATTAAAGGTTATCTGGCGGTCGGGCTTTTCCATGAGTTGGGCATAGATTCGAAGCCCCTTGGTTGCCCGCAGGTTGCTCTTAGTTCTGCCCAGCCACCTTACAGTGGCGAAATCACCTTGGATTGTAATTCCTTCGGGAAGTTGTTCCACATTCGATGCGAGCAGTTCGGGGTTCGACGAAGCAACTGGGATACTGCTGTTCGCCACCTGGTCCAGCCACAAATGCAATTTGCCGAAATGGCTTCGAAGCAATTCGACACTTGCATTCTTTGTAAGCGCCATTTTCAGCTGCAGCTGGGGCGCGTCGAGGCGAACTCTCAGCGAGCTCCGAACGTTATTTAAGGCTGTGGCTGCCTCGGTCGTTGGCCACCTGGGCAGGTAATTTGCATCGTGTAGTATGCCGCGACACTGGTCGACAAACGCTAGTAACTGCTGCACGTACTGCGTCAACGGAGCCTCGAACTTGATTGGCTTCTCTGGCCAAAATGTGGGGCTTTCTAAGTCGTAAAGCCAACAATCCGGAACATCGCGACCAACGGAAGCCTCAATAGTTTTTTCAGCGATTTTCTTCAGTGAATCAACCAGCGACTGAAGATATATGCCAGCTACAACCGTATCGAGCTTGGGTGCCTCGAATGGCGGGAAATTAGCGACTCTCCTATTGTTTTGTTTGTACCTCTTCTTTGCTTCCACCAAAAGGCGAGCCTGCATGTCTGAGGGAGACTCATTTGGAAACAATTCAAACGGTGGCAACGCCAACTGATTGACCGTGGCCAACTTGTTTACCTGGGTGGTTATCGCCTTCCGAGCAGCCCACACAAAGTCGGCAACACTGCGAGCTTCGTCATCCGATAGGGTCGTAAGCCGACCTCGTTCATGAAAAAACGCAATTGCATCGGGCAGATTGACTGCCAAATCCCATAACGCTCGGGCCAGCGTTAGATGGTTTTCCCCGCATCTGTCATCCAGCTCAAACGCGTTGAAGTCGTGCATTGTTTTGTTGGCGTCATTCATCGGCGGTTCCGTCTGCAGGCAGAGTGATTCCGGCTGGGGTTTACGGTTAGCCGGTACGTCCTTCCAATCGCGCGGTTCCGGCTCTCTGGCGATGTTGCAGGGCCGCGAGAGCGGCACCTTGTTGAATTGTGACATATTGAGCGACGGTGTCCCCGCGCGGCCCCCCGCTCGTCGATGGCGGTCATAAATATCCACGTCTGCGGTTTTCCCATCGTTTTGGCT
>JAIXVG010000491.1 GCA_027483145.1 Planctomyces sp. | reverse complement strand
TGCTGGAACTCCATCGGGGCCAGGACGATTTCAGCAGCTTGGGCGGGTTGGCCTCGCTCAAGAGCTTCTGTAAGCGGGCATTGCTGCAACCGAGTCGGGGCAACCCGGCCAAACGGGCGCGGGGTGTGCTTCTGTTGTCGCCGCCAGGTTGTGGAAAGAGTCAGTTCTGCAAGACGCTCTGGCGAGAGGTCGGTCGACCCGTCCTGATTCTCGATGTCGGCAGCCTGATGGGTTCGCTCGTCGGGCAGTCAGAAGAACGCACGCGGCAGGCCCTGAGGATTATCGACGCGATGGCTCCTTGCGTGGCGATGATTGATGAGGTGGAGAAGGCGTTCGCGGGCGTGAACGGCAGCGGGGACTCGGGAGTCGCATCGCGGATGTTCGGCACGTTTCTGTCGTGGCTCAACGACCACACATCGGATGTGTTCGTGGTCTGCACCGCGAATGATGTGTCGCGGCTGCCCCCGGAGTTCGGGCGGAGCGAAAGCTTCGACGGAATCTTCTTCCTCGACCTGCCCACGCGGGAAGAGAAGGACGCAATCTGGACCATCTACCGCAGCCAGTTCGAGATCGACCGGGACCAGCGCCGACCGGAAGATGCGAACTGGACCGGAGCCGAAATCAAAGCCTGTTGCCGGCACTGCTTGATGTGCCGCTGGTCCAGTCAGCGCAGAACGTGGTGCCCGTGGCCGCGACGGCGGCGGAGAGCATTGAGCGGCTCCGGACCTGGGCCAGCGGGCGGTGGCTGTCGGCTCAGCAACCGGGGATTTATCAAGCAAAGCCGACTCAATCGACTTCCAGCTCTCGCCGGAAGGTGAACCGCGACTCGTCGATGAACTGAACCGTCACGAAACGTTTAGACAGGCCATCAAGTCCGACAGAGAAATACCCAGCGAAAGGATGAACGACTAAGCTAACCGAGCGGCGGCGAACAAGTTTTCATTGCAAATCCAGCTACGATCGCTACTCCGGTTGAGCGCCTTGTTCGTTGCACAGATCACAGCGGCTTCACATGCAAGAACAATCCGCAGGACGCTTGCATGAACGCCTCGGCGTATGAATTGTCCGATATTCGACGCGTACTTCTTCCTTCTTTGCACGAATTGCCTTCGCTGTCGTCCCCCAGACGACGGCTGGGGGTTCACCAAACATCGCGCGATACGACAGCATCGTAGATGAATAAGACTCTTCCAAGAACAACTCTTCGCCGGAATTGCGGTACGGCTCATGATGAAGGTCTTTTCGGAGTACATGTCTGCACAAATCTGCCCAGTACGATTTGGTGTATTGAAGGTGAAGGTGCCACACAGCGTCAACGATGTCACAAGGAACAACGGAGTGCGGACTCGTTACGGCAAGGTAAAGAAAGCGTCGATATTCGTTGATTGCAGACGCGGCCATCTCACTATCCCAACCCATCTCATCCTTTAATCGTTCTTCAAACGGGCGGTTGGGCGAAATATCAGCAAACGAGAATTCGCAGATCCTCTGCCACAATTGTTGCGGAGTGTCTGTGGCACTAGTGCCATTTTTGGTGTCGGCGACTACGGCAAAGCCAGTTGCTATGCCGAGATATCGATTCACGGCATCAAGCATTTCTTGCGCACTCGCGTATCGCACCGAAAGGTCCTTTGACAGCGATTTAGAGATAATCTCAAGCAGCCTTCTATCTCCGATTCGCTGAGGCGGTAAATATGATTCATTTAAAATCGCGTACATTAGAGTTGCCGGCTGGTCTTGAGGAAAAGGGAGAGTTCCTTCGAGTAATTGAAATAAGATGACACCCACACTCCAGACGTCTGCCTGCATTGTGCGTTCCCCTCGCCAAACTTCGGGTGCCATGTAGGCTGGTGATCCTGCCGCAACCATTGACCATGTATCATCGATGACTCTAGAAAATCCGAAATCGGTAATACGTGGAGTTCCTTTCTGAATGAGGATATTTGCAGGCTTCAGATCTCGGTGGACTATGTTCATTGAGTGGAGGTGTCGCACCCCAGAAAGTATGCCAGAGCACAAAGTTAGGGCCGCAGTCGAATCTGGAAGCACACCCTGGTGTGATGCGATCCAATCTTCAAGACTTCCGTCAGAAACATACTCACTTGCAATTACCAATTGACCGTCATACGCAGCCGCCTCAATGACTGGTACAATATTTACATGGCCGGACGCTTTTACCCAAATGTCTGATTCCCTTTGTATTGCTTCAGCTACGACGTGTGGCAAGTAAGGCATCTTCAGCGCCACAAGTGGCGACGCGAGCCCTTCACATCGCTCTGCAAGCCAGACGATTCCGGACTTTCCACGTCCAAGGAATCGCTGGAGACGATAAGGGCCAATCGTGTCTCCTGGCTGGGGTACCACGGAGCAGCCTCCTCGGTCTACAACGAACAGGTATTCGACTCACGAAGTGCGGTTGAAGATTACTGCATTGTGGCCGCGAGGCAGAGACTTGTCAATTTCGATGCCCGAGGCTGTTAAACGAGTTGCGACGGATCGCTGGTTGATTCCCCGCGCTACACCGCACAACGCTCCCGTACTCTGCCGCAGTCGACACAATCGCTAAATGAAGGATCGACTCGACACCGATGATCGCTTCGAGTTTCTGCGGCCGCATCTGGCTATCTGCACACTGGTATCACACCTCACGACACGAATCACGCCGTTCGGTCCCACACCGGGATCGAGCGGCGTTTTCGTTTTGACACCTCACAAATCTCACGAAAGGCAACATCATGAGTGCATCTCTGTTGGATGAACCTCGCACGGATTCGGCACAGCAGTCGTCGGCTGCGTCCGAACGGCTGCGGGGAACGATGGCCGCTGTGCGGCTGAGCTTCACGTGGCTTGGCACCCGCAAGTCGCTGACCGTCGAACAGAAGAACCAGGCCGCCGATTCGTTCGGCGCGGAAGGGAAGTTTTTGTCAGCGGGCAAGAAGCTGCTGGATACTTCCCACCCGGCGTTTAAGGCCGTGACTGCCATCAAGGGCCGCTGCCAGAGCTACTGGCGAGCGATCTCGCTGCCGTATCCCGAGCCGGGGATTCGCCTGATCCCGCAGCGAGCCATCACCGACTTCGACCGGCAGATCGCCGGGTTCCGCGACGAACTGATCGAGGCCGTGGAAGAACTCGACCGACACTACGGTGATCTCCGCTCGGCAGCCCGGCGGCGGCTGGGTGACCTGTTCGATCCGACGGACTACCCGGTCTCGTTGATCGGTCTGTTCGGGATTGAGCATGAATACCCGTCGGTCGAACCGCCCGACTACCTGCGGCAACTGAATCCGGCCCTTTACGAGCAGGAATGCCGTCGCGTGCAGGCTCGCTTTGATGAAGCTGTGCAACTCGCCGAGCAAGCGTTCTTCGACGAACTGGCCAAGCTCGTGGAACACCTGGGCGAGCGACTCAACGGCGAGACGGACGGGAAGCCGAAGGTCTTCCGCGATACTGCCGTCACCAACCTGACCGAGTTCTTCGAGCGGTTTCGTGCGCTGAGCGTCCGCTCAAACGAGCAACTCGATGATCTGGTGCAGCGTGCCCAGAGGCTGATGAACGGCGTCGAGCCGCAGCAGCTGCGCGACAACGCTGCGCTGCGGCAGCGAGTTGCCACACAACTGTCGGGCGTGCAGTCATCGCTTGATGGTCTGATGGTTGACCGTCCCCGTCGCAACATCCTTCGTCGGCCCCGATAGGAGGCAATATGGACCTGCTGATCGAACCCTCGGGAACGATCCGCTGTGTGTTCGGCGAAGCGATTGACCTGGGCCAACTCGGCCGATTGTCGATTCGTCGCGGTTCCCATGTCGAACCCACGCCGGATGGCCAATGGACCGCCGATCTCGCGCCGGTCCAAGGCCCGCTGCTGGGACCGTTCCTCACCCGAACCGCGGCGCTCAACGCTGAGGTGACCTGGCTTCAGGAACACTGGCTGTTGCCGTCAACGTAGCTGAATCTCGCTGAATGTCTGCCTCGCGTGTGCGGGGCGGTTGTGTTTCACCACGACCGCCCCACCTGGGCGGTCGTCTGTCCCCATTACTGGAGAACAACGATGCCCTTTCGCAATCGCTTTCAATCGGATCTCGACACCGCCGTGGCCAACGCCACAGGCGAAGACCTGCGGACGATCCGTCGGCGCGGCTTCTCGCTGGTCGATCGGCACAACGTGAACTTCGATCCCGAGCCGGATCTGCTGCCGCCGCAGTTCATCGACTGGGATGAGCTGGATCGGTCCCGCAACGAACCCGTTGTTCGTCAGCCGCTGCGCGTCGCGCGGCGGGTGGCCTGACGTGGCCAACGATCCAGAACGCGATCGCAAGCTGGCGGAACTCGAAGCCGCCAGTGAGCGATACGTCGCCTTCTGTGGCGTCGTCTGCGTTGTCGCCTTCTTCCTGCTGGGCTGGCCCGCGCTCATTGCGTGGGTCGGCCTGGCTTGGGGATTAGATCAATTCGTGCAGGCCATGTGCGGCAAGTCTCGTCCAACGAACCAGAACATCCGGCGACGAGAACGACGCTCGCGCTGCCGTCGTCGCCGCTCATGCGGTGAACGAGAGTGAGATCTGTCAGTCTTCCCCTTCCTCCCCACACTCTGGAGACTCATGAACCGACAACCCACACCCTGTGCGCCTCAAGAACTCCCATCGTCCGAGGTTTCCCATCCATCAGGAGTTATCGCTCATGCCCAGAAGGAATGGCTCCAGATGATCTGCCGCCAAGTCGTGGAGTCCTTCCGATCGAAGGGCGAATCCCAATCCTCGCTGGCGCAGCACACCCCATCGACATCCCCGTCCAGTCGACAACCGAAAGCCCGCCAACGATAGTAGTAAAGGTGGGGCGACTATGATTGCCTGGGGCTGAATCAAGCCTTGGAGATGAGACTCAATGACCGGCGTCGACGATTGGCGTATTGAATTCTTGACTCATGAGAGACGCGTTCAAAACATTCATCTCGGTTGGAAGATCTATCAGGACTTCCTCACGGAGGAGGAACGGATCGCGGTCGGAACGTTCGACGAGGTCTTTCCGGCAGGCGGTACCGTCGGGATCTGGATGCAGGCCAAGCAGGTCAGTCGTTGGCGTGCCATTATTGAAGTCGCCCGCTGCCTCGGACTCCCGGAGGCAGGCTATGAACGACTGCTGAATCGACTGGGTGAGCAAAGCTCTGCGATTTCCAGGGGCCGTCGAACGCCGGTCTGGGTCAAAGAGAGCTCGACTCTGCTGCTCGATGGCGAGGTCATCAAGCAGATCAGGCGTCCGAACCAAGCCAGAAATCAGATTCGCATTCCCGATGCGTTTCAGGAAGAGAGTTGGCCGGACCGGATCGACGATCCATTACCTCGGCCAGCCACGGGTGTCGATTCGCGCCAACTTGGGGAAGCTGTCCGTAGGCTCAAGCAAGGACTGCAGCGCATTACCTTCCGACGCGATGGTTCGGGCGAAGGTGTGTGCTGGGAGTTCGCCCCAGGAGATCCCGCCGCGAAATAGGGCGTCTCTCAGCTCTCACGGCCCACCACGAGTCTGTGCTGATGGCGTCACATCCTAACGGCGACGCTTTCGCCCGCCCCTGTTTCTGGCCTTTGCGCCCATAGACCTGCGTCTGGTCGAGTCCCGTTCTCCATCCATGATGGACCTGACTGCGATTACTACCGGATGAAGCTGAAGCATCCCGGTCGTCGCAGATTTCTGTCTCGACGGGATGAGCCGCTATGTCTGCTGATGAATCACTGAAATTGACCGACCGGGAGATCGCGGCGCTGTTCGCACACCCGGTCGATGCCGAACGGTTTCGCCCTTTTCTCACCCTGGAAGAGGCGGCGAACCTCCTCAACGTTCCCGTGGGCACGCTCCGGGACTGGCGGTCGCGTGGCTATCTGCAGGGCCGCTGCCGTAAGGCCGGCAAACGCTTGATATTCCTGCGAGATCGATTGGTCCGCAAGG
>JAIXVG010000235.1 GCA_027483145.1 Planctomyces sp. | reverse complement strand
GGGGAGTTCCATCACGGCTTTGTCGGTCTCAAGCTCCATCACAACTTGACCGGCTTCGATGGTATCTCCCACCTTCACCAGCACCTGAGCAACGTCTGCCGTATCGATACCTTCAGCCAATTGAGGCAGCTTGAAATCCACTCGTTCACCTTTTGCTGTTATCTAAGTGTTGCTGTGATTTGCGGGAATGTGGTGTGAAGCAAATTGTTCTGCTTGACAGATGGTCAAAACCCGTGGGTTGACACCCACGGCTGGCCTATGGGCTAGTGCCGCTTTATCCAATTAAGCGTAGAGAGGATCAACCTTTTCAGGATCGATTCCCAAATCCTTGAGGGCGGCGGGGAGTTTCTTGGGGTCATAACCACCAGCCTTTGAGAGGGTGACGAGTGTTGCATAGGCGATACACTCGGCATCGATTTCAAAGTGGCGTCGCAAGGTGGCGCGGGCTTCACTGCGACCGAACCCGTCCGTCCCCAGCACGGTGTAGGGGCCGGGGAGGTATTGGCGGATTTGCTCAGCCACAAGTTGCACATTCTCGCTTGCAGCGATGAATGGTCCGGTGAGACCGGCCAGGGCTGTTTCGAGATAACTCTTGCGAGGGGCTTTGTCTGGATGAAGGTTGTTCCAGCGAGTGGTCGACTGGGCATCGCGCTTTAGCTCGTTAAAGCTGGTGGCGCTCCAGACGTCAGCTTCAATTCCAAACTTCTCGGCCAGGATCTTCTGAGCGCGAATTGACTCTCGCAGAATTGGGCCACTACCAATGAGCTGTGGCCGATTAGCCCGCTTCTTGTTAGGGATAGAAGGATCGAGCGGGTAAAGGCCCTTAACGATTCCTTCGGCCACGCCGGCTGGCATTGCGGGCATGTCGTACGACTCGTTGTAAACAGAAAGGTAATAGAAGACTTCTTCCCCTTCCTGATACATCCGCCGCATCCCGTCCTGGACGATCGCGGCCAGTTCATAGCCGAAGCATGGGTCGTAAGCGATCAGGTTCGGGACGCCACTGGCAATCAGTTGGCTGTGACCGTCCTGGTGCTGGAGGCCTTCGCCGTTAAGGGTTGTGCGGCCAGAGGTGCCGCCACAGAGGAAGCCTTTGCAGCGCGAATCGCCCGCCAGCCAAATCTGATCTCCGACTCGTTGGAAGCCGAACATCGAATAGTAAACATAGAAGGGGACCATGTTGACCCCGACGTTAGCATAGGCGGTAGCGGCCGCGACGAACGAAGCCATCGAACCCGCTTCGTTGATCCCTTCCATGAGGACCTGGCCCGTTCGAGACTCTTTGTATGAAACCAGTTCGCCTGCATCGACCGGCGTATAAAGCTGACCCTTGCTCGAATAAATGCCGAAGGCCGAGAACAGGGTTTGCAAACCGAAGGTTTGGGCTTCGTCGGGAATGATGGGGACGATGCGCTTGCCAAAGGATTTATCCTTCATCAAGTACCGCATGATTTGACCGAGGACCATCGTCGTCGAACGGTCTTTGCCGGCTTCCGAGGTGGCATCAACAAACTCAGCCACTTTCGGGATAGTAAATCGTTCGGTGGTTGGCTCACGACGGGGGACAGAGCCACCCAGTTCGCTTCGCCGGGCCATCATGTACTTGAATTCGGCACTATCGCTGTCAGGCCGATAAAAGCGAGCGGCTTTCGCCTCTTCGTCGTTTAAAGGGAGCTCGAAGCGATTGCGGAACTGGATGAGCGATTCGTCATCAAGCTTTTTCTGCTGGTGAGTGGTGTTTTTCCCTTCAGCACTTTCACCCAGCCCGTAACCTTTGATCGTATGAGCCAGGACGACAGTCGGGGCACCTTTGAATTCAACAGCGGCCTTGTAGGCTGCGTAAACCTTGAGAATATCGTGACCACCACGTCGCAGGCTTTTGAGTTGGTCGTCACTCAAATGCTCGACTAGTTTTTGCAGTTCCGGTGTGTTGAAGAAGTCCTTCCGAATGAAGTCCCCCCCTTCGACCACGTACTTCTGATACTGGCCATCGACCACTTCCAGCATTCGCTTTTGCAGATGGCCATCGATATCGGCTGCCAGCAGGTCGTCCCAGTCACTGCCCCAAACAACCTTAATGACGTTCCAGCCAGCACCCCGGAAGACCCCTTCAAGTTCCTGGATGATCTTACCGTTTCCACGAACCGGGCCATCGAGACGCTGCAAGTTGCAGTTAACGACCCAAGTCAGGTTATCGAGATGCTCGCGTGCCCCGAGGGTAATCTGGCCCAGTGACTCGGGCTCATCGATTTCGCCATCGCCAATAAAGCACCAGACGCGAGACTTGGAGGTATCAATAATGCCGCGGTGTTCGAGGTAACGCAAAAATCGGGCGTGATAGATCGAGCCGATTGGCCCTAAGCCCATCGAGACTGTTGGGAACTGCCAGAAATCGGGCATCAGCCAAGGATGGGGATAGCTTGAAAGACCGGTCCCGCGGGGAAGTTCGCGACGGAACTTCACTAAGTTGTTTTCGTCTAACCGGCCTTCGATGTACGCCCGAGAGTAAACGCCGGGGGACGCATGCCCCTGGAAGTAAACCATATCGCCAGTGTGATCGGCAGTCCGGCCGTGGAAGAAGTGATTGAAACCTGTTTCAACCAAAGTTGCCGACGAAGCATAGGTAGAGATGTGCCCACCAACGCCACTTCCCGACCGATTCGCCTGCACGACCATCGCCATCGCATTCCAGCGAACAATGCTGCGAATCTTGCGTTCGAGGTGGCGATCGCCCGGGAACTTGGCCTGATGCTCGACGGGAATCGTATTAACGTAAGGAGTGGTCGGGGGAATGGCCAGTTGGCCCCCTTGGGCACTGGCGCGAGAGGCTAGCTCGCACAGCATTTTGGTAACTGCGTCGACACCGTACCGGCTGATCAAATCATCAAGCGATTCTTGCCATTCGTTTAGCTCATCGAGGCTGATAGGGGAGAGATCAGGATTAACGGCCCCATTGGCAGAATCGGAGGGACCTGGTCCATCAACGCGCCGACCGGCGGGAATGATCGTGCTTGCCATTTGAATTTAGTTCCCCAACGTCGAGAAGTGGCAGTCAAAACGCCGTTCCGTTAACAGGAAGCGGCCTCGTGCTGACGACTCGAAAATGTTTTGTGACCTGGCTGCCACACTGGCGGATTGCCCCGAGCGGGTTAGCAAACCGCAAGCTGTTTCAGCATAAGTGATTGCCGCCCGTTAAGCGACTATGTTGCGGTTTTGGCGGGCGAGCGGAAATCAGATCGATCTCCAATTACTTCCTAACCCATTCATTCCGAACAGCTTCTCTTGTTCTACCGTTCGTCGTTTCATCGATCTCTTGTGAAAGTTTAGCGGTCGTGCCGCAGTGCGCACAGACCCGCTGGAAGAACAGACCGTAGACATTTTCTCCAGAAAGGGGGTTAGCCTGGAGCTGGCGGACCGAATTGAGGTTTCCGACGGCCCTCTTTAAGGCCTGGTCGAGTTCTTGTGATCGCGAATCCCGTCTCCAAATTCGGTTTCTGCGATTGGAAAGGTGGCCACAAGTGAGAT